>JBOHHR010000330.1:0-5922 GCA_050725475.1 Gammaproteobacteria bacterium
TTCCAGAGCTACGCCCGTTCCTTCGGAACGATTACCACGCTACCCCAGATAAGGACCACCGAGCGCCATCTTTTTGTCCTGCGCGGCGCGCGCAACCCCGTGTTGGCGAAAGGAAACCAGGATTACGTTGCAAACGATATTGTTTTGCACGAACACCGGCTCACGTTTATCACGGGCCCGAACAGCGGCGGGAAAACCGCGCTTTGTAAGACCATCGCGCAGATCCAAGTGTTGGCGCAGATCGGATGTTATGTGCCGGCGGCATTCGCAGAGATCTCGGTCGCCGATAAGATCTACTACCAAGCTCCAGAAGCGGGATCGCTGGATGATGCGGAGGGGCGGTTCGAAAGAGAGCTCCATCGAACCAAAGCGATCTTCTTCGCGGCTTCCCCCAAGAGTCTGGTGATTTTAGACGAGCTGTCCGAAGGCACTACCCATGCCGAAAAGCTGGAAATCTCCCGCAGCATTTTGGATGGCTTCTCCCACATCGGGAACAGCACGGTGCTGGTGACCCACAACCACGAGCTGGCAGAACGTTACCGAAAGAGAAACATGGGGCAATATCACCAGATGGAGTTCAATGGCCATAGGCCCACCTTTCGCGTGGTGCAAGGGATATCGAAGCTCAGTCACGCGGACCGGATCGCAAAAAAACTCGGATTTGCCCGCGAGGACATCGAACGGTACCTGAAACAACAGGGCTATGTATAGTGCCGGGAGCTGGGCCTTGTCATTGGAGAGCCGTGTACGCGTGTGATCTATGTATATCTGAGCGCGCATCCGAGGATGTAGATTCCGGGATTCCGGAGCGCAGCGCATCATAAAGAGTAAGTAGAAAGGACACCCCATTCCGGGATCAGGCGGTCATCTCCCCGAACCGGGTCTGGCGTCCGCCCAGGGTCGGGGAATAGATCTCGGACCCACCTGTCAACCCTTTTCGCTTTTCTTCTCTCCAGACCGCGTAATTTCTAGGTATCGTTTCTGGGCGAATGTTCCAGAGCTTGGTGCCCGATACTTGAGGGTTGTGACGCTTGCGGATAAAGTGACGATTCACAATGCGTTTCTTGATCGACGCTTTAAGCCATGAAACTTAATTATTATCCTGACACCGACTCGCTTTACATCGATCTTTCCGAGCAAGCAAGCTTGGAGAGCCGAGAAGTATCCGACGGGGTGAATATGGATAAGCATTCCGGGGCCAGGGATTTGTCAAACACGGCAGCTCTTTTTCAAAAAGAAGTGGTATTTCTCCTGGTCCTTCCGATAATCCAACAGCTCCGTTTCGCCTTGGCTGGCGAAGGCCTGGAAGTCGATCACCGATGCGGGATCGGTGGCGATGACGTGCAGCACTTGACCGCTTTGCATGCGCAGGAGAGCGATTTTGGTTTTCAATATGGGCAATGGGCAGTTAAGCCCCGAGGTATCAAGCTCCACATCGAAATCCCGCATCGTCGTTCAACCATCCGTCGAGAGCTGACGATTATGGCATGGCGGCCTTCCGCAAAGAACGCTTCGCGCTCTAAAGCAAGGTGAGCACTCGCCATGGGCTATCTCCCCATTTTTGTTGAGCTAGAAGGAAAAACTTGCCTGGTGGTGGGGGGCGGCGTGGTCGCGGCGCGCAAGGCGCAACGCCTTCTGCACAGCAAGGCGGAAGTTACGGTGGTCGCTCCGGCTTTATGTGCCGAGCTGGAGCCATATCTGGCTGAGCGTGCCGTCCGCCATCTCGCCAGGGAATTTTCGCCCCAAGATCTGCTCGGGTGTTTTTTGACGGTGGCGGCGTCTGACGACGCGGAAATCAATCGCCGCGTGGCGCGTCTTGCCCGAGAGCGCGGTATTCTGGTGAATGTGGTGGATGCACCACAGCTTTGCACATTTATCATGCCGTCCATCGTGGACAGGGACCCGGTTCAAATCGCCGTTGGCACCGGCGGCGCATCGCCGGTGCTCGCACGCTTGCTGCGCGCGCGCTTGGAAACCTTGATCCCCGCGTCCTACGGCCGACTGGCATCGCTGATGGGGGCGTTCCGAGAACGGGTTAAAGCGCGCTTCCCCAATACCCGGGAGCGGCGTCGTTTCTGGGAAGCGATGCTCAGTGGGCCGGTTGCCGAGTTGCTCTTCAGCGGCCGCGAAAACATGGCTTTGTCCTATTTGGAGCAAGCCTTAGATGGATCGGCCAATGATGCGGATACGGTGGGTGACGTCTACCTGGTTGGAGCAGGTCCCGGCGACCCGGATTTGTTAACGTTTCGTGCTTTGCGGCTTATGCAACAGGCGGACGTCGTGCTCTATGACCGTTTGGTCGCCCCGGAAATCGTTGCCCTCGCGCGCCGCGATGCCGAGCGGATCTATGTGGGGAAGCAACGTGATCGGCACAGCCTTCCCCAAGCAGAGATCAATCAGGCACTGGTTAAGCTCGCCCGAGAAGGCAAGCGGGTGCTGCGCCTGAAAGGCGGAGATCCGTTCATCTTCGGTCGTGGAGGGGAGGAGATCGAGACCCTGTCCCAGGAAGGGATCCCGTTTCAAATAGTGCCCGGCATTACCGCCGCATCGGGTTGCGCGTGCTACGCGGGGATCCCGTTGACCCATCGCGACTTCGCGCACTCTTGTATCTTTGTGGCAGGCCATCTCAAAGACGGTGCCCTCGATCTTAACTGGCGCGCTTTGGTGCAACCGCAGCAGACCATTGCGGTATACATGGGGCGGCACGGCTTAGACCTACTATGTAAAGGCCTCATCGACAACGGCCTTTCTCCCGCCCTGCCAGCGGCTTTAGTCGAGCGCGGGACCACCCTGCGACAACGCGTTATCTGCGCTAAGCTCGAAAGCCTGCCAAAGGAGGCCGCGGAGCGCGATGTGCAGCCACCCGTGCTGGTCATCATCGGGGAGGTGGTGACACTGCGAGAAAAGTTGGCATGGTTTGAGTCCACGCAGCAGGGCGGCCTGCTCGCAGAACCACTGTTCCGTTCCTCGCTGCAACCTGGGACACCGGGCTTTAAGCGCTGACTTTCCTTGCTGGGGAAAAAATGCCCACGCGTCAACGCTTCTCGGACGCCGGCCGCAGCCATGACGGGCGCGCCGGTATCGCATCGCGAGGGTTCGATCACAGTCGCAGAGATGATAGTATCTGCGCCGTCTATTGTCTCTTACGGAAAAGTCCATCTCAGCCGCGAAATGACGCAAACTCTGTTGCAATGAGAGAGCTAGCTCGATTTGTCATGCGAGGGCGGCTGCACGCCGGAGCAGTAGCGGGCTTATTTGGCGGTCTGTGCTTGTTCTTGCCGCCGCTTTCCTACCTTAGTGGGGCCGTCGTCGGGCTAGTGAGCTTGCGCTCCGGATGGCGCGACGCCATGGTGGTTAGCCTGCTCGCCGCAGCAATCGCGAGCGTTATCGCGCTGTTCATAGCACATCGACCGGAGCCGGGGATGATACTGATGCTGTTGTTGTGGCTCCCGGTCATGGGCGGGTGTTGGGTGTTGCGCGTGACGCGTTCCCAGGGGCTGGTCCTGCTGGTGATAGCCGCGTTTGCCGCACTGCTTGCCATGGGATTGCGCTTTTACACTGGAGGTGATGTCGCGGCCTGGTGGCAAACCCTGATGCAAGCCCTGATAGAAGCCCGGCAGATCGGCAGCTCCAATATCGCGCTAATCATGGAGCACGGCTCGTTCGAACTGATGAACGGTTTCCTAACGATGCTGCTGGGCTTGAGCTTAATGCTGACGATATTACTTGCGCGCTGGTGGCAGGCCCTGCTCTACAACCCCGGCGGGTTTCGGGCGGAGTTTCATGCTCTATTGGTCCCTAAATCCCTCGCCATCGCCGCGACCGCCCTCGGGGCCTTGGTCTTCAGCGGAACCGTGGCAAAGAGCAGCATCTGGGTTGATCTGTTTATGGTCTCGATGATGGTGTATTTGGTACAAGGATTGGCTGTGATGCACGGTATGGTGGGAGGACGCGGCCTATCGAGGTGGTGGCTTGCACCTATTTATGTAGGCTTGTTCGTTGTCCCACCGCATGTGATTTTGGGCTTGGTTATGGTGGGACTGGTGGATAGCTTAGTGGATTTTCGCTCCCGCGGCGTGACGCCCAGTTAGCCTTCTGAGCGTAGCGATAGAACCTATCAGCCGTGATCGATACGGCGGATCTTCTCTCCGCGCGACATGCGATAAAAGCGTATCAGCTCCGTGCTCAGACCGACTCCGCGCTTGCCCTTTAGGTATTGCCTTTCCAGGGCCAGACAATACTTGCCTGCGTAGCGGTTCGCATCACGATAGCGGTCCAACTGCGCACCCTTTAAGCGTTCATCGAAATGCGGTTTCTCAAACAACCACTGATGTAGCCGCACTGGAACGCGCCCCCCAAGTTGCCGGCTCAAGAGCGCGGCGGTCGTTACGTACTTGTCGATTTCCGCTTGCAGTTCCAGCTCAAACAAAGAGATCCCCCGGCTGTGTGCGGCGTGGTAGGTCAGATACAGGAAATGGCTTACGCCTTCGAGTGCCAGCAAGTATTCTGGGAGATTGCCGTCGTGGAGCTGCACGATAGGGTCATCCCGGCCGAGCAAAGACATGATCTCCGCATCCAGATATAAAGCGATATCTAGTTTCTCATCCTCTTCCAGTACCAATAGCTTTTCTTTACTCTCGCACTCCGCGGGGTGCTCTATCTGGCGCAAAAGATGCAGATCCGTGACCAGAAAATCATCGACGTCCAGAGCAACCTCGACCTGGTAAATCTGTTGGAGGCGTTGCTGAAGGCGGTTGAGCTTAATGGGCGCTTCCTTGGAGAATTAGTAAAGGTGGCTGTCTACGCTCCAATAAGGTGCGCAGGGCGGTGCTGACGGGTTTTGGCCTCAGTGCCGATCGTAACCACCTGAGCTGCGAACAGGGACAATGCCCACAGCACGCAGCCGGTTCGCGGCGCGTTTGCTTCCCGTTTGTAGCCACAGTTCGTACCAGCGCATGATGTCGCAATTGCTATTAGCCTGCCCGCTTTCCGCGACTTCTGCCAAAACGTCCACGAATTCTTGAAATTTTCCCGCAAGCTCGTGAAATACCTCGGAAAACGCCCGCCCCCGGACCGTACCGCGCAGGGTGTCGGACAAATGCGCGTACGCGCTCACACCCATCCCCACGTAATAGCCCACGTCCACGGGTTTTCTGCGCAGGCTCTCGGAGAACATGCCGGCCACAAACAAAGCAACATCCCCCAATCGCTGTAATGCTTTGTTCCGTTGCTGGATGGACTCCGCTTCCGCCGCATCGGCATAAAACAAAGCCAGAGGTTTAAGGACCAGCCCCTCGGGGGTCAGCTCATATAGCTGATCGGAGCGGATAAAGGTGATAAGCAGGTTCACGACGTAGCACACAGTGGTCTCGCTCACCCTAGTGTTCTGATTGGATAAAGCGCTTGTTACCGACTGTTGGAAAAATTCAGTCGCCTGCGTATAGGACACAAGTCTGTCGTTCTCAGAACTGCATTTCACCATAGGCCCTCTCCAATCGATGGGCGACGTACCGCTCATCGGCACTTCTCTTAAACAAGGTGCAAAAGGGTTGCCATCTCGTAAAAATACTACGTACTCCCGTTAGATTTGGATGTCCATTCCGTCCCACGATACCTCCCAGCCCGCCGCGTTCACGACAGCACGTTCCTCGCTATCCCCTAAGAGGATGGGGTTAGTGGTGTTGATATGGATGAATACCTTTCGCGCAACGTCCAGATCTTTGAATTCCGCAAGCGCCCCTTCGTCTCCCGATACGCTCATGTGGCCCATGCGTTTTCCGGTCTTTATCCCCACTCCGGATACGATCATCTCGTCGTCTCGCCACAAAGTACCGTCGAAAAAAACCAGCGAGGCGCGCCGTAGGCGTTCCCGGAGCGCTGGGGTCATATTAGCGCACGCAGGAACATAAAAAAATTTGATCT
>JBOHHR010000331.1:0-6300 GCA_050725475.1 Gammaproteobacteria bacterium
GACGTGATCAAGGCGGCTATTCTGGGGGCGGAGAGCTTTGGTTTCGGCACCGCGCCCATGGTGGCTTTGGGCTGCAAGTATTTGCGCATCTGCCATTTGAATAACTGCGCCACCGGCGTGGCGACTCAAGACGAGGTACTGCGGAATAAACACTTCAAGCCCAATGGCCCGCAGAAGGTGATGAACTTTTTCCGTTTCGTGGCGCGTGACGTGCGCGAACGCATGGCCGCTCTGGGCGTGCGACGGTTGACGGAGTTGATCGGCCGCACCGACTTGTTGCACATCGTCGAGGGCCAAACCGTGAAGCAATGTAGCCTTGCGCTTGCTCCCATTCTTTCAGACCATGGGATCCCGGCGGAAAAACCACAGTACTGCGCGGCGGCCCGTAACCAGCCTTTTGACAAGGCAGAGCTGGCCGAGCAGATGGTGACCGACATGCTGCCTGCGATTGAACAGCGGCGCGGCGGGGAGTTCCGGTATCGGATCAAGAACTTCAATAGATCCATCGGGGCCCGCCTTTCGGGTGAGATCGCCCGCCGCTACGGCAATCTTGGCATGTCGGACACACCCGTGCGGCTACGCCTCGCCGGCTCCGCCGGGCAGAGCTTCGGCGTTTGGAATGCCGGGGGGCTGGAGATCTATCTGGAGGGCGATGCCAACGATTACGTCGGTAAGGGGATGGCGGGCGGCAAGCTTGTGCTCTATCCACCCGCCCAGGTCCACTACGATCCGAGCCAGACCGTGATCATGGGCAACACGTGTTTATATGGCGCGACGGGGGGGAAGTTGTTCGCCGCCGGGCAAGCCGGGGAGCGGTTCGCGGTGCGCAATTCCGGTGCGATCGCGGTGGTAGAAGGGGTAGGAGACCACGGCTGCGAGTACATGACCGGTGGTGTGGTGGTGGTATTGGGGGATTGCGGGGTCAACTTCGGCGCCGGAATGACGGGCGGGTTTGCCTTCGTGTTGGACCGCTACCATAAGTTTTTCGACCGCTGCAACCACGAGTTGGTCGATTTGCATCGTTTGCAGCCGGAATACATGGAAGCCTATCGCGTGTACCTTTTGGAATTGGTTGAGGAGCATAGGCGCGAAACGGGCAGCCGCTGGGCCCGGCGTTTGATCGAGAGCTTTTCCGATCACTTAGGCCAGTTCTGGTTGGTAAAGCCAAAAGCCGCCGAGCTCGACAGCTTGCTCGACAGCTTACGGGCCGCCGCTTAGCCGCATTTATCCCTATGGCCGGCTCGCGCGAGCATTTTGAATTCCTCGATCTGCCGCGGGTGGATCCGCCAAAGACGGCGGCCCGGATCCGCATCTACCGCTGGGACGAGATCTACGGCCAGTACACGCCCAAGAGCGCCGGCGAGCAAAGCGCGCGCTGCCTCGGCTGCGGGAATCCGTATTGCGAATGGAAGTGCCCGGTCCACAACTACATCCCGAATTGGCTCAAGCTCATCGAGGAAGGCAACCTGTTCGAGGCGGCGGAATTGTCGCACAAGACCAACTCCCTGCCCGAGGTATGCGGGCGGATCTGCCCTCAAGACCGCTTGTGTGAGGGCGCCTGCACACTGAACGACGGCTTTGGTGCCGTGACCATAGGGTCCATCGAAAAGTACATCACCGATGAGGCCCTGAAACAGGGCTGGCGACCCGATATGTCGCAGGTCAAAGCAACAGGCAGACGTGTGGCCGTGATAGGAGCGGGGCCGGCCGGGCTGGGATGCGCCGATATCTTAACCCGCAATGGGGTTAAGCCCATCGTGTTCGACCGTTGCCGCGAGATAGGCGGATTGCTTACCTTCGGGATCCCGCCGTTTAAACTGGAAAAGGAAGTGGTGCTGCGCCGCAGGCAAATTATGGAGGAGATGGGGGTGGAGTTTGTGTTGAACACGGAGATCGGCAAGGACCTCGGATTTGAGGATCTATTGCAGGAGTTCGATGCGGTGTTTTTGGGCATGGGGGCTTACACCTATATGCGGGGCGGATTCCCGGGTGAAGATCGGCCGGGAGTCTATGAGTCTCTTCCCTACCTGATCGCCAATGTTAATCGGCTCATGGGTTGGGAGAAGCGCCCCAGCGACTATGTGGATATGAAGGGCAAGCGTGTGGTGGTCCTGGGGGGCGGCGACACCGCGATGGATTGCAACCGTACTGCTATTCGCCAGGGTGCGCGCAGCGTGCGCTGTGCCTACCGGCGGGATGAATCCAATATGCCGGGTTCGATGCGGGAAGTGGCGAATTCCAAGGAAGAAGGGGTCGAGTTCCTGTGGAATCTTCAGCCCATAGAGATCGTCGGCGAGCATGGGGCGGAAGGGGTTAAGGTTGTGCGTACGGCTCTGGGAAAGCCGGATGTACGGGGCCGGCGTATTCCGGAGCCCGTTCCCGGCAGTGAGGAGGTCATCCCCGCAGATGCCGTGATCATCGCTTTTGGCTTTCGTCCGAGCCCGGCGAGTTGGTTTGACCAGCACGGGATCGCGCTCGATGGCCGGTGCCGCGTGAAGGCCAGCGATCAATCGCAATTCAAGTATCAAACGAGTAACCCGAAAGTGTTCTCGGGCGGTGATATGGTGCGCGGCTCGGACCTCGTCGTTACCGCCGTATTCGATGGCCGCGAGGCGGCGCAGGGGATCCTCGATTATTTGGGCGTGTAGCGCTCGGCGGGTCCTCGGGGATGCCGCATAGCCTACGCAGCGCCGAGGCTAGAACAGCCATGCCTGAGCGACCAAGAAACGAGCGCTTGCTACGCGCGTTAGCGCGCGAGCCGGTGGACATGACCCCGGTGTGGCTGATGCGCCAAGCGGGGCGCTACCTGCCCGAGTATCGAAAGCTCCGCGCCCGCACGGGGGACTTCCTGAGCTTGTGCAAAACCCCGGAGCTCGCCTGCGAGGTGACGCTGCAGCCGCTGCGACGATTTCCTTTAGACGCCGCCATCCTGTTCTCCGATATCTTGACCATTCCCGATGCGATGGGATTGGGGCTATCGGTGGAGGAGGGCGTAGGGCCGAAGTTCGAACGCGTGGTGCGTTCGGCTGCGGATGTGCGGGCATTGGGTGTGCCCGATCCGGAGGCGGATTTGGGCTATGTAATGGACAGCATTCGCTTGGTGCGGCGCGAACTGGACGGGAGTGTACCTCTGATCGGGTTCGCCGGCAGTCCTTGGACGCTGGCGACTTATATGGTGGAAGGTGGGGGAAGCCGTGATTTTCGGCTGGTGAAGTCCCTGATGTATGGCGAATCTTCACTTCTGCACGTGTTGCTGGCGAAGCTGAGCGAAGCACTCACGGTTTACCTCAATGCCCAGATCGCCGCCGGTGCCCAGGTGGTTATGATCTTTGACACTTGGGGAGGGATCCTGAGCACGGCGGATTATTTGCAGTTTTCCTTGCGTTATCTCGCGCAGATCGTCGCCGGTTTAACCCGCTATATGGCCCGGCGCCAAGTCCCGGTGATCGTGTTCACCAAAGGAAGCTCGTGCTGGTTAGGGTTGCTGGCCGAAACGGGGTGCGATGCCCTGGGTCTCGATTGGACCACAGACATCACTCAAGCGCGGCGCGAGGTTGGGACTCGCGTGGCTCTGCAGGGCAATCTTGACCCCTGCGCCCTGTTCGCACCCCCCGATAAGATCCGCGCAGAAGTCGCGTCGTTACTGGAGCGTTTCGGCGCGGGCGCCGGGCATGTATTTAATCTAGGTCACGGCGTCATGCCGGAGGTGGATCCCGAAAACGTGGCGGTGCTAATCGACGCCGTGCACGAACTGAGCAAACCTTGGCACAGGGCGTTGTGATGAAATGAAGATTTCGGGCCGCGACAGCGCCCTGCCCTGGTGGGCGTTTCGAGATTTCGAGACACTCGCTAAGATTCTTGAAACCATCGCGGAAAACAAAGTAAAACCCTTAGCTAGCCGCCGCGGCTTATGCAACTAAGCGACAGCCGGCAACACCGTCAGTATTCAATACTTACACTGGAGTCCCCAAACGAGCGCTGTAGTCGCTCGATCAGGACCTCGCTCAATCGCACCCGCCAATTCTGACCCAAGACGCGGCCTCCCACTGGCGCGCGTACCGCGTGTGCGGAGAACAGCCGACCGTGGGCGCGCTGGCCTTGTTGTACAGCGGTTCATCCCCGCGTGTGCGGGGAACAGGAGGGTGTGACTCTCTCCGAGAAGTCCGACTTGGAACACTGTTGCGCGGTGCTTGAGCAATATCAGGTACGGCGGGCACCGGTGGTCGATCGGGACGGTCGATTGTGTGGCATAGTGTCGCAAGCTGACATCGCTAACTGTGCGCCGAACGAGCAGTTGGGCGAGGTCCTACGCGCGGTCTCTCAACGTTCGAGCGCAGACTCACGCGTTCAGCCACAAGCCCTCCTGTAACATCAACCTTGGTTGGTACAAGAACTTTTCTTATATAGCGCTCGAAACGGGGTATTGCAGAATAGGATAGGAGCGACGATCTTCCCCTGACCCATACCAGAGACTCGTCCAGTACGACACGGAAGGGGCGCGCTTATGAGCACCCTTAACTCTCTCTGTGCACCCGAACGGGTTCAGGAAAAAAATAGACGAAAACGCCGTAGAATTGTTTCAACGAACCGGAACGGGTTTGTAACGGTTAAGGTTAAGAAGTTTTTTGAGCGGCGCATTCGGAGGGAATGAGCTTGGGATCGGCGACCGTGCCCCCAGTCTTCGGCATCCAAATCTCGATAGTGCCCGGCCTGCCAATCAATGGCAGCCACTTGACGGTGATCTCGCCCCCGATCACCTGTTGATAGATCTCCCGGACGGTGTCAGCGTCACGCCGCTCGGATTCGCTGAAGTAGCGTATTTCGCCGCGGTCAGGGGCACTGCCGCCGACTTGCCTCGGATCGCGATAGGAGAATGGTTGACCTTCATCATCGCCGCGATGCCGGTAATCCTCGATCCGCTTCGACAGTACGCAGCCTGCTTCATCCTGTTTGCAGCTGTTTTCGCCTGGGCGACACGCGGTATGCAAGTAAACCCACGCAGGAATGCGCCGCAGCGCTTCCGCCGCATGGGTCTTGATCTCCGGAGAGGTATGCCTGCTCTTGGCGAGGGCCTTGAGCCGCGGTAGGCCGCAGGGTTCTAGCATGTGTTCCATAATGTCCACCAGGCGCCGTTCGAGATCCTCACCATTGAAAGCTTCGAACGCGGCCAGACATTCGGAGGGATTGGCGGACTGGATCTTTGGCAGTATTTCTAGCAGCGAAGTCGCCTGCGTCAGCTCCAGCTGTCGCGCCTGCAGACGCGCTGTCGACTGGACGGTGAGATAACCGATGACACCCGAGATGAGAATGCTGGAAATGAGCGGCGTGAGCTTGGCGAGAACCTCGTACCAGGGTTCGCGGTTCTTTTCGCTATTCATGCACGCAGTCTCCCGCGCATTTGTTCAATTAACTGGATGGTATGGCGTTAGGCAGGGAGGTTATCTGCAAGACTTCACACATAAAAACCCGCGGATCGCGGGGTTTTATGGGCCCTTTAGCTATTCTTCTTTTCAGAAGACCAATCTCTGCCATACGGCAGGCCTTTCGCCAAGGATTTATATCTTTATCCTAACAAACTGATTTTCTTTGTCAACATCGCCCGCGCCGAAAAGATTATGCACCTCTTTGTGTGGGCTTCAAACCCGAGGGATATAACGAATGATGTAACTGTTTGTCGTCAAGGGGTATCCTATTAGCTACAACAAACCCGTATGTAGTGTTTATTCCTTCGGTGCCACAACCTCGCCGTAGGTAACCGGACCGTGACGGTTGCCTGCTCGAGCAGTCGATAAAACAACAAACCCCGCGACCGCGATGTGCGGCGGTTGAACCGAAAGGTGTACGCGTCGAGATAGTAGTCGAGCTGTTGCGGCTGGACCGAACCCTGGTGAGTCCCCAGCAACCATCGCTTCAACAGTGATGCAATCCGGTGAACCCCCGGCATTGTCACGTGGGCGGCGTCATCAGAGCCCAAGTGCACAATTTTGTGCCGGCGATACCCGTGCTCAGATAACGAGCGGTACGCGAATGACCCATCCGTGTGCGGGGAACAGTTCCCTTTTAACTTGAGGAGACAAGTAATGGCGGTTCTTCCCCGCGTATGCGGGGAACAGGGCAAGTGTTTGGGGAACACTGTGCAGAATCCCCGGTTCATCCCCGCGTGTGCGGGGAACAGTCAAAAACTGCCTGTCTGAGGCGGCCAAGTACCGGTTCATCCCCGCGTGTGCGGGGAACAGGCCGTTAACCGGAGTCCTGAATGTCCTCATTGCGGTTCATCCCCGCGTGTGCGGGGAACAGGAT
>JBOHHR010000332.1:0-3051 GCA_050725475.1 Gammaproteobacteria bacterium
GACAGTCGTGGGTCGCGGGGACCACCCGACGCTATGATCGAAGAAAGAACTGACCCGAAGACTTGGGTACTTTTAAAGGTAGCTTATTAACCCCTAAGTTCCCAGCGTGGCCTACGGCCACAACCAAAATTCGGCTTAACCCGCCATCCGTGCTAAAAAAAGCGGTCTCTGTGGGCAAATTTCAGTGCATGGGGTGATAGACCTGTGGACTTGTGGATAACATCCCTGTTACCCACAGGGTCCACAGCCCTGTAATTTTTTTTGCTATTGAAAAAGGAGTGGCGCTAGGGCGCCATGGTTTTTATCCAATCAGAGGGTTACCTTTCCCACACACAACGCCCATAAATGCTGTAGCGGAGGTAAAACGGTTTGCATTTTCTCCCAAGGGGAACCGTGGAGAACGTTTTCGTTTCGGTTTGAAAAGGGGCGGCCCTATGTGAACTCGGCGAGGCGCAAATGCTTGCACATCTATTATTACTTTATGGACCGGGAGTGGGGTCTGATTCACATCATGATCCAGACGTGGTTTCCGATGCGCATGCAAGTGTTTGTCAATGGGCATCACTGGGTGGCGAACAAACTTGAAGAGAACGGTGGTCGATTTACCCAGTGTGACAATGTCTTTGTTTGGATTGAAGACATCGATAGAGCGCAGCGCTTCGGCGAATCGGATCGCCTCGGTGGATTGGCCGGCAGTATTGAATCGCCATGCGCGGCAAGTCAACCCGCTGATGGCGTCCTTGCTTGGGAGAATGCAATACTATTGGGTCACAGCGCAATGTGAATACGCAACGGATGTTTTATTTCGAACGCCGTCTGATCTTAAGGAACTGGATGCAAAGTAGCCATAGTATGCGGTACTTTGGCGCCAAGGAGGTAATGAGCTTGAAGAAGCCGGTCGGGCAGTTTCGCGGTGAGGTCATCAGCGACATGACCGATCGCTGTAAGCGGCGATTGCCGGGGTATCAAACATCGAGCAAAGATGCACTGGATCAAGATGTACGATAAAGCCGGTTCAGTGCTGCTGGTGGAAACCGTTATCAACCAACCCGAAGCATTTAAAGTTCGCAAACGCGTCAAACGTGGTGATAGGCAGGTGACCGAGTGGGTGCCGATGCGCAAGGGGGTGGCCAATGTGTTTCGTTATCGGGACGTGTCGATGTCCTCGAACAGCCGATACTTAGAAGCGCTTGCGGTGGTGGACGATCCGACGCAAGCGATAAGAGGCCTAAATGCCATGACGAAGCGCAAAAGCACACGTGCGGGTCAATCCGTCAAGGCCTTTAACCCACTTTCGCAGGAAGAGCAACGGATCTTTAAGGCGTTGTTATCCGGTGCTCACGCCATGAGTGGTTTTCGCAACGCAGAGGTTCGAGAGCAACTCGCGGGCAGTGGTTTTTTTAAATCCTGCGGGCGGCGCCTACGCAGGCAATCGGCCAAGATATCGAGACTCCTGAAACGTTTTCACGTTTATGCATTGATTGCCAAGATCCCGCGTACACGGCGCTGGCGGTTAACCAACAAGGGGCTCGGCCGCGTGGTCAGTATTAGCCGCTGTGCCATGGTATAGGTTGGAAGCTGATTGACAGCGGAAGCCCCGTGTGGGCGTTCCGCCGCATGAATTCCACATTCGATGATTTCATGGAACCGCGAGCGAATCTACCATACGGCGGATCGTCCTTCGGGCATCCGCCCTACGTGCTACGTGCTCTACCGAGCTTGGGACAGCGAGTGTTACGCGGCGCGCGGCCGACTATCGTCCCCGGCGCAGATATATTGAGGCATGTGCGTTTTTCATGGACCCGACGGCGATCGAAGAGTATCTGAGATCAATCCTGCTGCAATGGACGGTGATCATTGGGGCGGCACAGGTGTTCGGCAGGCTCGCCAGACGCTGTGCCCAACCTTTGGCTGTGGGTGAAATCCTCGCCGGCGTTCTGCTTGGACCGTCAGCCTTGGGGCTAATTTGGCCGGCCGATTGGCCCACCCTCTTTCCTACAGAGACCCAGCCCTCGCTGCAGTTGCTGGGCAAGCTCGGTATCATTCTTCTCCTGTTCCAGGTAGGGATGGAGTTCGATTACGGGCACCTCAAATCCCGCTCGCGGACGGTCATAGCAGTGTCGGTGCTCGGCATCGCGGCGCCATTCCTGGGCGGTTTACTGATCGGCCCGTGGCTGCATCGAGAATTTGCTTCTCACATCCCGTATCTAGGCTTTCAACTATTCGTCTGTATCGCGCTCTCCATTTCGGCGTTGCCCATCATGGGACGTATTCTGTTGGAGATGAACCTGCAGCGCACCGCGGTGGGAGCTCTTGCGATCAGCGCCGCCGCCATAGACGATGTCGTCGGCTGGATTTTGCTCGCGGTGGCAACGGCGCTGGTCGCATCAGGCTTTGACTGGCTGACGCTAAGCTACCAGGTGGTGGGTGTGGTTTCGCTGTTCTTCGTGTTAAAGAGATTCGTGGGGCCATGGCTGCGGCGGCCGTGGCGACAGGATTGGCAGGCGCGCGACGGCGCCGGAATGTCGGCCTCGTATCTGGCGTTACTGTTAATGGTGTTATTCGCCTGCTGCTTGATGACCAACCTATTGGGCGTGTTTGCGATCTTCGGGGCGTTCCTGCTCGGCGTTGCGCTGCACGAAGAGCGCAGTCTGGTAAAGGCCTGGCGAGATCAGTTCATGGCGTTGGTATTGGTTGCGTTAGTACCGATTTTCTTCACCAACACCGGCTTACATACCGAGATCGGGGCTCTGAAAACTCCAGTGGCATGGCTGGGTTTTAGCCTCGTGATGTTGATGGCGATAGCCGGCAAGCTCGGCGGATGTTACCTGGGAGCGCGATACACCGGACAGCCTCGACGCGAGTCGGCGTGTGTTGCTGCGTTGATGAATACGCGCGCCCTGATGGGTTTAGTGGCGATCAATGTTGGCTTAGACCTTGGACTTCTCACCCGCGAGTTGTTCACCATGTTTGTGCTCATGGCCTTGTTGACCACGGCCATGACCGAACCCTTGCTGCGCTGGTGGTTGCCTAGAGAACTGCGTGCGAATG
>JBOHHR010000333.1:0-3309 GCA_050725475.1 Gammaproteobacteria bacterium
CGATCCGATCCGTTCGAACATGAAAAGTTCCGCGTTAAGTCCGACAGGCTGCTAGGCAATCCCAAGGGGTTCGCACCGACGGGGAAACCGTGGTCGTGAGCGGGCATGCTCACCCTTCGGGAAGTCCACCATCTTCGAATATCTGCGGGGGGCGTGGGGTGGCCGGCAGAGGCTGCCACGCCTATAAGGCACGGCGTAACTCTGATCGCAGATCAAGGCGCGAGTAGGACGTTTATGGGTGGGAACAAAGCCGCAGGCGGGTTGACGAATCGAAGCGACTGTGCAAAATATGGCACCCCGTTAGGGTGTTCTTCGATTTTCTTACCGTGCCAACTACAATTGAACTGCGCGCAAGCGATTCAGCCATAAAGTGCTGTTTTGTTCACGCGTAACTAGCCGTGAGGAGGCAGCGCATGGACAACGTCATACAGGTAAAGAACTTCAGCAAACACTTTGGTCCTGTACACGCGGTAAAAGACGTGTCGTTCAGCGTTGGCCATGGTGAGGTGCTCGGCTTTTTAGGCCCTAACGGGGCCGGCAAATCCACCACCATGAAAGTGATCACGGGGTTTCTCACGCCCTCCCGGGGCACGATTTCGGTATGCGGCCATGACGTATTGGAGGAACCGATAAAAGCAAAGAAAAACATCGGCTACCTGCCCGAAGGGGCACCAGCCTATGGCGAGATGACCCCCAGAGGATTTCTCGAATTCATCGCCGACATCCGCGCGCTCGACAGCGCCAAGCGCGAGCACCGCATCAGCCAGGTGGTTGGCATGGTGCACCTGGAGTCGGTGCTCGATCGAACGATTGAAACCCTATCCAAGGGCTTCAAGCGCCGGGTGGGGATCGCCCAGGCCATTCTGCATGATCCGCCAGTGCTGATCATGGACGAGCCGACCGATGGGCTGGATCCCAACCAGAAGCACGAAGTCAGGACCCTGATCAAGGACATGGCTAAAAATAAGGCGATTATCATCTCTACCCACATCCTGGAGGAGGTGGACGCCGTCTGCAACCGCGCCATCATCATCTCGGATGGGCGCATCGTGTTCTCCGGAACGCCATCCGAGCTGGAGGCGAAATCTCGACTGCACAACGCCGTGACTCTGTCTATGCCTTCGCAGCACGCCCAAAGCGCGCAGGAGAAGATCAAAGCGCTCGATGGTGTCGCCGCACTGGAACAACAGCCTTCCAGCGACAGCCTTGTGCGTTTGCTGGTTATTCCGCGTAATGGGCGCTCGGTAGTAAACGAGATCGGCAGGTTGGTGCAAGCCCATCGCTGGGAGGTCGATGAGCTTCACGTTGAAACGGGGCGTTTAGATGAAGTGTTTCGCACCATCACCACCGGGGAGCGCAGCCGCACATGAAAACCATCATCGCGATCTTTAAGAGAGAGCTGAGCGCCTACTTCGCAACACCGGTCGCCTACGTTTTCATCGTCATTTTTTTATTTCTAACGGGCGTCTTCACCTTTTATCTGGGCGGGTTCTACGAACGAGGCCAAGCCGATCTTGAGCCGTTTTTCGTTTTTCACCCCTGGTTGTACCTATTCCTCATTCCCGCAATCGCCATGAGGCTGTGGGCGGAAGAGCGCAAATCGGGCAGCATCGAACTGTTGATGACGCTTCCTGTGTCGCTCTGTCAAGCGGTGATCGGCAAGTTTTTGGCCGCATGGTGTTTTACCGCGCTGGCGCTCGCGCTGACTTTCCCTATGTGGATCACGGTTAACTATTTGGGCCAACCGGACAACACCGTGATATTGGTGAGCTATGTCGGTAGCCTGCTCATGGCCGGCGGCTTTCTTGCCATCGGCTCCTGCATCTCCGCGTTCACCAAGAGCCAAGTCATCGCTTTCGTGGTGAGCATTGTGATCTGCTTTTTCTTCATCTTGACGGGATTCCCGGTGGTGATCAATTTCTTCCAAGGCTGGGCACCGCAGGCGATCATCGATCTCATCAGCTCTTTCAGTTTCCTCACCCATTTCGATTCCATTCAGAAGGGGGTCATCGATCTGCGCGATGTCATCTATTTCGGAACGTTGATCGGGTTTTGGCTTTATGCCAACACCGTGGCCATAGAGGCGAAGAAAGCGGGCTAGACAATGAACAGACGATTACTTACCGGCGGCGGGTTGGTCCTTGCGGCCGCTTTCTTCGTAGCCGTAAACATCATCGCCAACGGGACCTTGACTTCTTGGCGCTTGGATATGACCGAGAGCAAGCTGTTCACCCTGTCCTCTGGCACGAGAAACATCCTTAAAGCTCTGGAAGAGCCTGTCACGTTGCGGTTTTTCTTCTCCAACAAGCAGTTCAGTGGCATCCCCGCGCTGCTCAATTACGGGGCGCGAGTACGGGACCTGCTGGAGGAATTTACGGCGGTGGCCGACGGCAAGCTTACGCTAATCGTCACCGATCCAGAGCCTTTCTCTGAAGCAGAGGACCAGGCGGTGGGCTACGGGATCCGCCAGATCCCCCTCGGCACTGCCGGAGAGCTGGCTTACTTCGGCCTCGCCGGCAGTAACACCACCGATGACGAGCGCACCATCCCCTTTTTCCAGCCGGATGAGGAAAAGTCCCTGGAATATGAGATCACGAAAATGATCTATAACCTCGCGCACCCAAAACACCGGGTCATAGGCGTCATCAGCAGCCTGCCGCTCTTCGGCGAGCCCAACATGAGGGGTGGTTTCAGCGAAGCCTGGAGCATTGTTGATGTGCTGCGCGAGGAGTACGAGATGCGCGATCTAGGCACCGACGTAACCCAGGTGGATAAAAAGGTGGACACCTTGATGATCGTCCATCCCAAGGAATTAAGTAAAGGCACCGTTTACGCCATCGATCAATTCGTGTTGAAGGGCGGAAAAGCGCTGATCTTCGTTGACCCCTTGGCGGAAGAAGACGCTGAAAGGCCCAACCCCCAGAATCCCATGGCCATGCCGCAGCGCGGCTCCGACCTGCCCAAGCTGTTCAAGGCATGGGGAGTGACGTACAGCACGGATAAGGTGGCCGGTGATATCGAGGCGGCTGTCCGCGTGGCCTATTCCGGCGGTCGCGGCACCCAAGAGCTGCCCTATTTGCCTTGGCTGCGCCTTGGCCCAAACAATTTCAGCCAGGATGATTTCACCACCAACGAATTAAGCGTGTTGCATCTGGGCAGCGCCGGGATCCTGGACAAGACCGAGGATGCTAAGACCAAGTTCACCCCACTGGTTTGGACCGGAAAGCAATCCATGGCCTTGGAGCGCGACGGGATCGTGTTCGTGCGGGACCCTGGCGGGCTTTTGGATAGCTTCAAACCTGCGAACAA
>JBOHHR010000334.1:0-7729 GCA_050725475.1 Gammaproteobacteria bacterium
TGGTTGAGCAGCGTCGACTTGCCCACATTGGGTTGCCCAACGAGCGCCACGGTACCACAATGTTCCAGCGATGGGCTAAGCGCCATAGTGTCCGAAGCCGTTCACCGCAGGTGTGCTATCCCTTGAATCGCGAGATACGATCAATGGCATGATCGAAATCGCTTTTTATGGTTCCATCGCTTGAGTGACGGGAGCCCCCGTTGTGCACAAAACTTCCAATGCCTTGCTGGCGGCGGTTTGTTCGGCTCCACGTCGGCTTGTGCCCTGCCCTTCGATGGTATCGGGGATCCCGTGTCCCACACAGCGCACGGTAAACAGTCGCTGATGCGGCTCGCCTTCCGTTGAAGTCACTTCGTAAGTGGGAAGGGGAAGCCCTTTTGCCTGCAGCAACTCCTGCAATTGGGTTTTGGGGTCTTTCTTGACTGTGGCCAAAGATAGCGAGTCAAGGGTGGCCCCAAACAAGTCGAGAACAACGGACCGAGCGACTTTGAAACCTGCATCCTCATACACCGCGCCGATAACTGCTTCCAGCGCGTTTGCGAGAATGGACAGGCGCCTCCCGCCACCGCTTCGCCGCTCACCCTCGCCGAGGCGCAAACATTCCCCTAGCTCCAGGTCCTCAGCCATTCTCGCTAAGGCTTCCCTACTCACGAGCGACGCCCTAAGCCGCGTGAGCTGCCCTTCGTTGGCATCCGTGAATCGCTGATACAGCGCTTCAGCAACTATCGACCCCAGCATCGCGTCGCCTAGAAATTCCAGGCGCTCGTTATTTTTTCCCGCCGCGCTGCGATGTGTTAAGGCCTGCTCCAGCAGTGATCGATCCTTAAAGGTATAGTTGAGGGCGTGATAAAACCGTTGCGATGATTCACTCAAGGCGCGCTTCCACTGTCTCCGATCGCGACCGCTTTGTCGAATTTTAGCACCAGATCCAGATCGCCAAAAAGCGGACCTCGCGCCTCGTATTGCATGTGCAGGGTGCGCTCTTTTTTCCCCTTCTCTCTCTCGACCTTAAAGTGCTTTTTGATATTGCGCTCATCAAAGCGACGCACTTCCTGTACCTCGAAGTTACGCATCAACAGATTCTTAATATCGTCCGCATTCTTCATAGCAATATCCGGCATGGTGGCAACCGTTTTTAGCGAAGCGTTGACCCTAAATGCTTCGTTGTACAACGGGAACAGCTTGAGGACAACCAACGCAGAAAAGCCTACCAGTGCACAGATCAAGAAAAAACTGATCAACGTCAAACCCTGCTGTTTCGATGAGTTGACCATGTCGCTACCCCCTTGCTTAGTAAATTCTGTCGCCGATGCGGCGCCAATCGATGCCGCCGTTCTTGCTGTCCCAATTCATCCAGATCAGGAACGCCTTACCGATGAGGTTTTTGTCGGGCACCATACCCCAATACCGGCTGTCCTTGCTGTTGTCGCGATTGTCGCCGAGCACAAAATACTGGTTTTCGGGAACAACAACTTCAACGTCCAGAGAGGGGTATTCGGGCATTACCAAGATCGTGTGCTTAACTTCATCAAGTTGCTCACCCCGCATCAAAGCCCCGGTCATCATGATCCCGGCGCCAACCCCAGCATAAGTTCTGATCTCATCTTGCAGCGTCGCCTGGCCATTGATGAAAAGCACTTTATCATTATAGGCGATATGATCGCCCGGCAAACCCACAACCCGCTTGATATAGGGCGTGGTCGGATCTTCAGGATAGCGGAATACGACCACGTCGCCCCGCTTGGGGGAGCCTATATCCGCAATTTTGGCGTTGAGCACCGGTAACCGAATACCGTAGGTGTACTTATTGACCAGAATAAAGTCACCGATCAACAGAGTCGGCATCATCGACGCCGAAGGGATGCGAAACGGTTCTACCAGAAACGAACGCAGCAGCAGAACGATAAGAAAAATGGGGAAAAACGAGCGTGCATACTCGATGATAATGGGAGTTTTCTGCGTCTGTTCGATCTCTTCGCTCGCAGATTTCGGCCCCAACGGCGCGAGCTTTATTTTTCGCCTTTTCGACAAAAACACCGAGTCACCCAGCGTAATGGCGCCGCTGATCGCGGTCAGTGCCACCAGGATGGTTGCAAAATCCACATTCATTTTTCTCTACCCACGGTTAGCACGGCCATGAAAGCCTCTTGTGGGATCTCCACAGATCCAAATTGTTTCATTCGTCTTTTCCCGGCTTTCTGCTTCTCTAAAAGTTTGCGTTTGCGGGTGATGTCTCCCCCGTAGCACTTGGCCGTAACGTTTTTTCGCATAGCCTTCACTGTTTCCCGTGCGACCACCTTCGATCCGATTGCAGCTTGAATGGCCACCTCGAACATCTGCCGGGGAATGATTTCCTTCATCTTTGCAGCCAACTCCTTGCCTCGCCGCGGCGCTTGTGTGCGGTGCACGATGCTGGACATGGCATCGATGCGCTCGCCGTTTATCAAAACATCCAGTTTAACGAGATCAGCCTGTTGGTAGCGGACGAAATTATAATCCATTGACGCATAACCGCGGCTCAGCGATTTCAAACGGTCGAAGAAATCCGACACCATTTCGCTCATTGGCAACTCATAACTAACAGCGACATGACCGGCGGAATAGCGCATTTTTTGCTGTATCCCGCGTTTTTCCACACAGAGGTTAATCACCGCTCCGAGAAAATCTTGGGGAACCAGAATGTCAGCCTGAATGATGGGTTCGCGGATTTCTTGGATTTCATTCGCAGGCGGCAGCTTGGCGGGATTGTCGACCCGAAGCACGGCACCGGTGGTAGACTGCACTTCGTAAACCACAGTCGGCGCGGTAGTCAACAACTCGAGGTCGTATTCCCTCTCCAAGCGTTCTTGCACGATCTCCATGTGCAGCATACCCAAAAATCCGCAGCGAAATCCGAACCCTAGAGCCTGGGAGGTTTCCGGTTCATACTGCAGGGAAGAATCATTGAGACGCAGCTTACCCAAGGCCTCGCGCAGGTCCTCGTATTGCCCCGAGTCCACCGGGAACAAGCCGGCGAACACATTCGGTTTGACTTGTTTGAATCCTGGCAGCGCCTGTGCGGCGGGGCGTTTTGCCTCTGTCAGCGTATCCCCCACCGGGGCGCCTTCAATGTCCTTGATGCCCGCTATTACATAACCAACGTCACCCGCGCACAACTCCGCACGCGGTTGCGGTTTGGGCGTCAATATTCCTACGATGTCGGTGCGAAAAGTGCGCTCAGAGGACATAACGCATATGCCCATTCCGGTCTTCAAGCAGCCCTCAAATACACGCACCAGCGACACCACACCCAGATAGTTATCAAACCAAGAATCTACAATAAGCGCCCTCAATGGCGCGCCTGGGTCACCTGAGGGCGGCGGGATCCGGTGCACGATAGCCTCCAGAAGCGTTTTTACACCGTGCCCCGTTTTAGCGCTAATCTGGAGTGCTTCCTGGGCTTCGATGCCAATGATTTCTTCGATCTCGCGTATAGCCCGTTGCACATCCGCGGCTGGGAGATCGATCTTGTTTAGCACCGGGATCACTGCGAGCCCCTGGTCAACCGCCAGGTGACAGTTGGCCACGCTCTGAGCTTCCACACCCTGAGCCGCGTCAACAACCAAAAGTGCTCCCTCACACGCGGCAAGCGAACGGGAAACTTCGTACGCAAAATCGACGTGTCCCGGGGTATCGATAAAATTCAGCCGATAGCCCTGGCCATCGTTTGCTTTGTAGTGCAAGCTAACGCTTTGCGCTTTGATGGTGATCCCGCGCTCCCGTTCGAGATCCATGGAGTCCAAGACCTGCTCCTCCATCTCACGGGCGCTGAGGCCACCACATAGTTCGATGATGCGATCTGCAAGCGTAGACTTGCCATGGTCAATATGCGCGATAATGGAAAAATTCCGAATACGCTCCATAAGAAATCGATTTTGCGCAAAATACAATAAGATGTTTGCGTCACCGGCGCACCCTCCGGTTGTGCGTCAGAAATAGCGGCGGGGCGGATTTTCTGTCTGGTTTTTTGGCCGATTCTGCCCTATCGTGGCCCACAGCGGTACCCCGATAAAAAAGCCACCTATTCCGAGATTTTCAGGGCCAGGAAAATTGGGCCTCCTTTGCGTTGAATCAGGATCGGTACCGCCTTTGCTTCGGGCAATTGAGCGACCAATTCTTTAAGGTGCTTTGAATCTTTTACCTTTTTGCTGTCGACTTGAAGAATGATGTCTCCTTCCAAGACACCCGCTTTTTGCGCCGGACCCTCCTCCACTTCCTGCACAAGAACACCGTGATCACCCAACTTAAGCTTTTCTCTTTGCTCTTTAGTCAGATCTTCGAGCACTAGCTTTAGCCGTCTCTCCCTTGTCGTCCCCGGTTTCTCGGTTGCCGACAGTTCGATTTCTTCTTCCGGAGGCAATTCGCCGATGATCACCTCCAGGGTTTGTGTGGTCCCCCCTCTGATTATCTTCACCGGCGTCTTCTTGCCCACCGCCGCGCTCCCCACCATGGGGGGAAGGTCCGATGACAAGTCGATCGGATCACCGTCGAATTCAATGACCACGTCCCCCGTCTTAAAACCCGCTTTGCTGGCGGGACTATTCGGAAGGACCTCCGCAACCAATGCCCCCCGGGGCTTATCCATCCGAAAAGACTCCGCAAGCTCCTTAGTGACATCCTGTATCAGCACCCCTAACCATCCACGGACGACACTGCCTTTGTCGCGTAGTTGTTGGTAAACGTTCATCACGACATCGATCGGTATCGCGAATGATAAGCCCATAAACCCGCCGGTACGGCTGTATATTTGGGAGTTGACTCCAACAACCTCCCCATCGAGATTAAACAACGGCCCGCCGGAGTTGCCCGGGTTGATTGCAACATCGGTCTGGATGAAAGGCACGTAGTTCTCGTTCGGCAAGCTGCGTCCTATGGCGCTGACGATACCTGCGGTAACCGAGTAATCAAATCCAAAAGGCGATCCTATTGCCAACACCCATTCTCCCACTTTCAAGTCTGCGGAACGCCCTATTCTCGCCACGGGAAGATCCTTCGCGTCTATTTTCAAAACCGCCAGGTCGCTGCGCTCGTCCGTTCCGATCACTTTGGCCACATACTCCCGGCGATCACTCAAGCGAACCAAAATTTCATCAGCGTCCTTAACCACATGGTAGTTCGAAATGACATAACCGTCCTTGGAGATCACGAATCCGGAGCCGAGCGATGTTTGAGGTATGAATCCCTGTGGGCCTTCTTCTTCAAAAAATCGACGAAAAAAATCATTGAACGGGCTGTCTTCCGGTAAGTCTGGGATCTTGAATTCTTTGGGCAAACGATCCTTTTTCCCCGCACGCTTGACCTTCGTGCCTATATTGACGACAGACGCTCTGTTTTCCGCCGCGAGCTCGGTAAAATCAGGCAGCTCACGTCCAAACCCATAGGCGCTACGACCGATAAAAGTGAACATCAGAATTAGCATGAAAGCCACGTACGGATTCTTCAACACGCTACCTCTAAGATTTATCGTTGAAAAAGCTACCCCCCTTACCGGAAATGGGGGACACGACACGGCTGGAGCGTTCGCTTTAAATTAATCTTCTTTGCCGGCAATTTCTTTGCCGGCAATCGAACCCGCGACCCGGCGAACGGTCACGGCCGGCAACTCACCGACGACCGTAACTCGGTACCCATCAGTCATCCACGTATAGGTGTTTACGGCCCCTAAAGAAGTCTGATCTTCGACACCATCTGCAGCCGGAGCCGCTGATTTTTCCACAAATACCGACAAGGTTGCCAGACCATCGGAAAAAAACAGATGATCGACGGCCGGTCGACTCGGGGTTAGCGCCTGTTCTTCATAGCCTCGCATGGCAAAACCCTCCGGCAACCAATTAACGGTCCATTTAGCACTGGAGCCGTCGGCCGCTTTGTTTCTACCGGGCTCATTTCGGTACCAAGTATACCCTTCCTCGGCAAGTTTCGGTGTCAGCAGGGAATCAGGAATGAAATCACGCAGTTTGATGCTGGTGAAAAGCACTTCTTCCAGGATTTCCCCCTGGGCATCCAGAATATGCGACTTCAGTAGCAAATGGGAAGCATCGTCTATCCACAGCTTATGTTCATAACGGTCCCAGCCCTTAGGTTGGATGCGAACCACCCATGCCTCTCGGCCAGCCACACGATCCTTTCCTAATACACTAAAGGAATAGAGGTTTTCTATCTGTTCAATGGGCTTCGGAAGGGCAGCAGGGAAAATTTCCGAAAAGCGGTTTTTGACCACCATCACCGCCCGGTTATCGGGGAACACGCATGTCGTTTGCCGCTCATCCCGGACCAGCTCTCGCGCGGGTCCGCTAAGCGATGTCAGCCGCTCTCGCTCCCGGCCTTTCTCGGCCTTATGGATGATCCGCATGCTGTGGAGGTTCTTTCCGCGCTGATAAACCAATATACCTTCAAAGCTTACGCTCTTGCGAGCCTGCGACATGCGATCAATGATCCAGCGCGCTTCCTTGGTAGAGCCCCCGGCGTGGCCGGCAAGAGAAACCTGTAGAACGAGCGCGCCAACGAAAACCCGAATGGGAAATTGCGCCCTCACTGAAGAACCGTCTAAACCTAATCTCTTGCGGGTAAACGGTGCCAGCTATGCCGCGCATAGAAACGCGTTTGACATCATGCTACCGCCCTGCTTGATACCCGACGACCCGCGCATAGGGCGCCACGCCGTGCACGGTAAAGCTGTCAAGGTATTGGTTGTGCTTTACCAAGTAACTGTTTAACCGGGATTCACCAGCGAAGCTGGTGGATGGGGGTCGGGTTTGTAGGGGATGTTGCGGTGTGAACCGCGTTTGTGTTGAGGATATGCGCCGCGTGTCTTCTGAAATTTGCATCGCTTGGCCAGCAATCAACGTGGGGTTTCCCACAACTTGTCGCTGTTCGGCTTTGCCCATGTAAAGCGCAAAGGCACAAACGGAGGCTGCGATCGCCCCGCCCACAAACCACTTCTTTTTCGCCTGAGACTCCGCGCTTGAAAGCAGCCAGAAAGGTTCCTTCTCCACGGCTTTCATGACATTCGAGACGAAGTCAGGCCGCCAATACTCGGGAACTGCGTTTCTGACTGCATCCCCGATAAGGTAGAAGCGCCCCACGGTTTCCCGTGCAGATTTATCTCGTCCCAACTCAGCGATTAGCGTGGCGGTTTCCGACGCCGGCAACTCGCCGTCAATAAGCGTCGAACATCGCTCAAATTCATCGTCACTCATGGTTAGAATTCACTCCAGCAAGGGTTTTAAACGCTTGTCGATCGCCTCGCGGGCACGGAAAATGCGGGATCTCACAGTGCCAATCGGGCAACTCATCACCTGAGCTATCTCCTCGTAGCTAAGCCCCTCGACTTCCCGCAAGTTAATTGCGGTGCGAAGATCTTCCGGCAAGGTTTCGATCGCCTCCACGATCGTCCTTTGGATCTCCTCGGTCAACAAGAGGTTTTCCGGGGTTGCCTGATCCTTTAGAATGGATTCGAGTTCGGGCGTTTCACCCTCAAACGTTTCAGGCTCTACCTCCGTGGGTCGCCGAGACATCATGACCAAATAGTTCTTGGCCGTATTGATGGCGATGCGGTATAGCCAGGTGTAAAACGCGCTTTCTCCCCGAAACTTGGGTATCGCCCGATAAGCTTTTAGGAATGCCTCTTGAGCCACGTCTAAGGCGTCGCTGGGGTCGCGGACATAGCGGGACACAAGCTTGACAATGC
>JBOHHR010000335.1:0-8214 GCA_050725475.1 Gammaproteobacteria bacterium
GACGCTCATTGTGGCCGATGTCGGCATTATCAAGACAATAAACATTCGCCGTGTCGATAAAATTCCCACCGGCTTCCACAAAGGCGTCGATTACGTCCTGAGCTTGGCTTTGGGTGGGGCGGCCTTCGAGAGACAGCGGCATTGCGCCCAAACCGATCGCATACACTTCGAGATCTGTGTTGCCAATCGAGCGGTTCATATCCTGAATACAGCTTTTTCTTCGTTAAGCACTAAACTATAACACGCCCTATCGCTAACATGCGCTCCATTTAAGTTCTGGTTCGCTCGGGCGATAGAAACCTTACCCATCATCTCCTAAAATTTAAGTCTATGGAAATTGGTAGGGACTAAGACTGTGGTTGTCATGCGCTGGGATAAAGGGTCATGGTTCGCGCCGGCTTGGCTGTCCGTGCTTATGGCATCACTCCCGGGCACAGTTGTCGCAGGTCATGCCACTGTCGTGGTCGACGCGCAAAGCGGACGGGTGCTGCGCGAGGTCAATGCGGACGAACGCAATTATCCGGCATCGTTGACTAAGATGATGACTCTGTACCTCGTGTTCGAAGCTTTGGAAGACGGTCGATTGCTCCTCGAGGATCGCGTGCGGGTGTCGCGCCACGCGGCAAACATGGTACCGACGCGCCTAGGATTGAAAACCGGGCAGCGCATTCGGGTCGAAGATGCTATCCTCGCTTTGGTGACCCGTTCCGCCAACGATGCCGCGGTGGTTTTGGCCGAAGCCCTGGGGGAAACCGAAAGTCAGTTCGCGCGGATCATGACCGGGAAAGCCCAGTGGCTTGGCATGAGCGATACGGTGTTTCGCAACGCCTCCGGCTTGCCTGACAAGGGTCAAATCAGCACGGCCAGAAACATGGCGACGCTCGCGCGCGCCTTGCTAAGGGATTTCCCCCAGTATTACCGATACTTCTCTACGCGAGCGTTTGCTTATAAGGGGCGGCGTTACCACAACCACAACGCCCTACTGAGCGCGTACCCGGGCGCCGACGGTATTAAGACCGGTTACACCCGCGCTTCGGGTTACAACCTGGTGGCTTCGGCCACACGCGATGGATATCGGTTGATCGCCGTCGTGTTGGGAGGCAAAGGCGCACGTTCGCGTGATCGGCAGACGATGCACCTGTTGGATCAAGGATTCCGACAACTTTCCGCGCTTAGCCCACCCACAACGGACAAATGGGCGGTTACGGATCCAGCGAAGCGCTCGTCGCGTCGGTATGCGACGACGATTGCGGTATCCGAAAGTCAAACGAAAGCTCTGCTCGTAGGTAGCGGCGACCAGGAACCTTTAGACCTAGGGCCTTCGTCGCCCCCAGACCAAACACCGCGCCCTCGACTAGCTCTCGCCACGGAAAATCGGCCCTTCTCGGGAACGTCTCAAAGTACCGCCGTTCCTGATCGTGGCGAAAAAGACCACTTGAACTCGGCCGCCAGACCTACCCCCCTTACTGGTCCGGCTACGGATCGTCACGCTGTACCCGTTGTCGGTCCCTATGGCGTACAGGTCGGTGCGTATTATGACTTCGCTAATGCGAGGCGTGTGGCGCTGGACGCCGCCAGGCGGATCCCGCAAACGCTGGGCAACGCGCGCGTGTGGGTAACGCCGAGCCCGGGTGCACGGCGGTCGATTTTCTTAGCCAGACTAATCGGCTTGTCTAGAGAAAACGCGGAACGGGCCTGCGCCGAACTTAAGGCCGTACAGCGGCCGTGTCATACAGTCTCGATCGGTACCACTGGCAACCCAGCCTTTGCGGAGCATTAAGGAGCCGGTGAGCCGGAGTGAAATCGTAGCATCCTGCCCGCTTTATTCGGCACGCCGGAAAACGCGTCGTAGACTTTTGGGGTGGGATCGCAGTGACCCCGGCAGCTTGCCGCTGCTTGGCTGGAGCACGGTCCGCACAGGCGGACAAATTCCGAACGACTATAATACAAGAAATTATCGCTCGGTTTTCAACTACGATTGGGAATGAATATGCCTTCTCCGAAGCCGACACCAATAACCGCGCCCCTGATCAGCGCACTTTACCAGCGCATGCCGATCGAGCTTTTCGTCGGTACGGTGTTCGCCCTTGGCATAACGGGCATAGGATGGATCGCGTACGCCAGCCGGTGGGCGATTGCCTGGGCGGCCGCTATCCTTTTGCTGTACGGGATCCGCAGGCTGGCGGCCCACGCGTTCTCCCGCGCTTCTGCGAAAAAAGGTGGTGTGGGGAAGTGGTTTTTTTTCTTCGGGCTTGGGATCAGCGTTAGCGGTTTGGCCTGGGGATTCGCTGGAGGAGCGGCCGCACAAAGCGGATCGATGAGCTTTGTTGCCGCGGTCGCCGTCGCTATTGGCTGCGTGGCGCTGGTGACGACCGTGACCTATTATGGCATGCTGCGTGTAAGCGCGCTGTTCCTGGCTCCGGCCGTCGCCCCCCCCGTATACTTTCTGCTGGCCGAACCACGACCTTCCACGCTCCTTGCGGTCGGTTTAGTATCCGTCTTTTCACTCGTATTGTTAATAGCCGCCTTGCTGCTGCGCAAGGGTTTTTTGGCCTCTATGGATATATCCGAGACAAACGAGGCCTTACGCGCGGAACGGCAGAAAGATCGCGAAGAAATCAAGCGCCTCAGCGTCGCGCTAAAGACCAACGCCGAGAAACGCGATCAACTGGAGCAGGAATCCCGAAAGCTCGCGGCAGATCTCGCTTTGCTGAAAGGGAAGACCCGGGTGTTGACGAACACCTTGCGGGATGTAGCACCGCTATGCTCTGTGACTGGTCTGACTACCCGAAAATATGTCAACCACGCCATAGAATCCGAATGGCATCGCTGCCTGCGCGAGAAAAAACCCCTGTCCCTTATCGTGTTCACGCTGGACGACTTTGATCGCTTTCACGAAAGCTATGGCGTCAAAGCGGTGGAGATCTGGTTTAAACAAGGAGCGAAGATCGTCAAGCAGTTCGCGCGCCGGGCTGGGGACATGGCCGCTCGTTTCGATGAATACTCGTTTGCATTGTTGCTGCCTGGTGCCGACACACGCAAAGCGCTGCAGACATCAGAACAGGTGCGGATCGCAATCGAGAAGCTGGGCGTTCTACAGGCCGGCCTCTCGAAAGGAGAGGTGACAACGATACACGCGGGACTGGCTACCATGATTCCCAGTGCCGACACCGGAGCCAGGGACCTGATGTCCCGAGTGGATGCCGCCTTATACGAGGCTAAGTTCCACGGTGGAAACCGTGTTGTGGCCTATCGCACCCTTAGCCGCTTTCGCAAGGAAGCTTGGAGCACCGCCGCCGATGGTTTGTTAACAGAGCTGGCGCTGAGGCAAAAGCTGCTGCTGTGGGGTTTCGAAGGTGGGTGGGATACCCATGCCCCACAAACCCGATTACCGGATCAGAACGATTGCGGGGAACGGGTGCGCGCGATTCTTTCCGGACATTTGCGCGTAACCGTCGAAGGCCAGTGGTTGGATCTGAAGCCTGGAGACACTCTGTTCATCCCTGCGGGCACGAATTGTTCGTTTGAGGTCATAGGGCAGGAGCCGGTGGTGTGCTACGCTGGAACCAGCCACATGGAAGCCGCCAAAACCGCTTAGCACTATCGTCAACGTAACGATCCTGCCCGGCACTCGGACGAAAGCCGGCCGAATTTCCCCGCGTTCATCGCTTTTTAGCTTTCTCGTGCTCGCGGCGCTACTGGATGTTCGCTCACTGGTGTCTGCTTCGGTCGGTGGTTGGGCAATAAGAGCCGGATAAGCCTAGAGGATCACGTCCGGTCCCGTGAGTGCGTGGCGGTGAGATGCGAGTGCGGTCTTGAACAAGTCAAATGCCAGATCATCCTCGACAAGATTCTCTATGACGTCGACCGTGCGATCGATCTCTACGCCGTGGGCAAGGACGACTTTGGCCAGGCCGAGCGAAGAGCGGCGGCCTACGGATACGTGATCGAGTTTTTCCTAAATAACGTTTCTACCATCTTAGGCGCCAAGATCTTCACGTGCAACATTTCTTCCGTGCAGACTACCCTAGGAGACATTAAGAAGACCTTTTCGGGCCGGAATTGAGCCTTGGACCGGCCGGTTCCGACACGAGAGGTTCGGTGGGTGGATTGAGAACGTACGGCGGGGACGTCAGCACGGCACTAGGGGGATCAGCAGACCCGCTAGCTTCTGATATACAGAAGAGCCTCGATGACGCCATTTTGGATTTACCTGATGAGGTAGCGGGCGCAGACATTTTAACTTTTCACCTGTTGGACCTCGCTTTGGTATCGAGCCTAGCGCAGAAGGGCGAAGCGCTGGTCGAATCAGGCGGGGTCAATGTCGTTACCGCTCCGGCTGAAGTCGAAGTGTTTAACGGAGCTTTTGATATAAACGGTCTCGTAAGCATATTGCAGCAAGAGCTATGCGTGCAGAAGGCCGCGGAGGGCCGGTGGAAGAATCTAGTGAAAACGATGGCTCCTGACTGCTTAGGGATCGACAACGTCTTCATCGATATCGAAAAGGTCATCAACGACGCTCTCGAAAACGTCGGTGGTCCAGTGTGTCCGGCGTTCGGGCCGACCATACCGCCGCATTACGAGACGAGCCTCGAGGCGCTAGTCAAAACGCCCCGGCTCTAACCGTAGGTGCGGAAGGCTGCGGGTCTTATGTGACAGTGATACTGATAAAAATCACGAGAGTTTGAAAGATGTAGGCAAGGCAGCAGCCGCGGCACTAGGGCTGGATGTCGAGGAGGTTAACTTCCTATTTGAGCGGGTCTCCGCGACACGTTTTTCGAGGGGGACGATGCTTGTCGCCGCTGCGCCGCGGATCTCGCCTGCGGCGTTTGACCGGATTGCGCATTGCTTGCGTGCACTTAATTAACCAGATCGAGGACCTAGTGCTCGATAAGAAGTTTCAGCTCGCTGAAAACAACAAATCGAACGAACGGCGAACAAAGGAAACCCTGTATAAAGAAGCTTTGAATTCCTTACCAGACAACCTTCAGGCCCGCTTTGAGGCAGCGTTCAAACCATTTACGCGGGCGGACCTGACTGCGCAACGTGCACAACGTGCCTCGCAGATTTTGCAGCTTCGCCTTGACGTGATTCGGCAGTGCTCAGAGGAAACTGTGAAATAGCCCGTCCGATTAGTTAAACGCGTTGAATAGAGGATACGGCCATGAGTTTGCAAACCACTGAAACCCTACAACGCTTGATGCAGACCTTCCTGCGCGAGCAGTTGGCCGCGCTGCCGCCGGAGGAGCGCATTAAGTTCGAGCAGCAGTTCGAGTAAATGTAGGGTGGGTTAGGGCGGCAGCCCGTAACCCACCAACGCGGAGCGTCAGAGCGACAGAATGTCGCCGGCCAGTACAAGGATGGATGCATTGTATAACACGACAAGCGTACTTTGTCTCATTGAACTATGAGCGGCTAACGAGTCGGCCTCGCAGCCGACGGGTCGGTGGGTTGCGCTAACGCGTAACCCACCCTGCCGCAGTTCCTTTTCGGCGGATTGTTTCCACTCAATCCGATAAGAGGCCATCGGCTCTCAATGCGGCAAGCAAGGTCTCGTGGGACACCGTCGGCTCGGTGCGTCGATCGGCCACTGCGGCGAGATCTTCAATGTCCTCAAGCAATTCCTGAAACTCGTCAATCGGCAGGATCACGGCGGTTTTCTCGCCGGCCTCATTGGTTATGTATTGGAGGTGTAACGTGTTCGCCATAATCGCTTGGCCTCTAACAAGGGAGTCTCGCGAATTTTACCCTACCTTTGGCGAGGGGATTAAGGGACAGAAATCCGCCGGGTTACGGCTACCGCCTAACCGACCCGTGGTTTAATAATGAGGGTGGGTTGCGCTCCGCTTAACCCACCGTACGGGTAATAGCGTGACAGCGAGATTTTCTCAACAGATTTTTTGCAGCTGACTATTAAATTAGACAAGCCTCGTCATCCCGGCCGAGGATTGGCCGGAACGTCGACGACGTTGGAGCGACACGGATGTCGCCGGCAAATCCATGGATGGATGTGGTACATCCAGCGCCACGGAAGCCATCCATGACACTGGATTCCGTACATTCATGTACGGAATGGCGGGTTTCCATAACGGTAGTACATGAGGCTTTCGTATTTCTTAGGATATGTTGAGATAGCGAGTCATGGCCGCCGTCCTCCCCGATCTCTCGGTAACCGTCAGCCAGCGGCGCTGGTCCTGCGTGCTCGATCCGACACTGGCACTCTCCTATTACGGGCTAGCACTGGTAAAGCGCCTGCGCCAGGTCATGGAGATATGGGTCGTGCGTGAGCTGTGGAACATCCTCGACAACACCCACTTCTATTTGCAAGACCCTGATTCGTTGCTTCCTAACCGTAAACGTGGCGACGCACGGCCCGAGGACCGGCAAGCGGTCGTCAGCGCCCTGCGCGGTTGGGAGCAGATCCGGATGGAAACGGATCCGGGAGGACTGGGTATTTGCTGGGTTGGGGACAGCCCGAGCGAGTCCTTTTTGCCCGAAAATCAAGACCCCGGAATCCTTTGGCGGTTTGAGCGCCTGAGCGCGTCCTTGGATCGAAGAGTCACTGGAAGCGGGTCGCTAGACTCCGCGTTTCGCGACACCGTGGCGCTCGCCGTCGCCGAGGGTTCTTGAGCGTGACTACCTTCTGCGCCTGTTGATCCAGGCAGGTGTTGCAGGGCTGTGCTGGGCCGGGCTGCGTCCGGTGGTGCTGCACATCGTGGCACCCATGGCGGCGGCGCTTAACCGGCCACCGGCCGAAGATATGAGTTCACGGACGACGGTCCTGCGAGACCGGAGCCACCGTCGTCCGAACCCGAGCTTGGCGATGTTTGGCAAGGCGCTAAGGGCTTCTGGTATCCGCTTAACGGCACCTGAAATAGGGAGAGGAAGGATGAGGCAGCAGTTACCGGAAAAACGTGGCAATCAACCGCCTCGCGTAAATCACGACGAGCTCGTAATGGTCGCGGGCGCCGGACAGATCGCGCATCCGGTCGGGCGCGCGAATGCTTACCGCATAGGGCAGGACGGCGTACCGCGTATCTTACCTGCCACCGGTGGGATCGCTATCAACCAGCGCATCGGCGATCGCTGCGTCGGGATCGCGGGCGACCATGTCGAGCCGGGAGTTGCTCTGCATAACAATCAACGCGAGGTCGTAGGGCCGCGGGCCGGCCCGAATAACGCGCTCATCACCTATGCCTGTGTGGGCAACCGCGCGCGCGTCACGACGGGTCCGTGTACCGGACAGTGGGGACTGGTGACCGGCAAGCATGGGGGCATCAATCATGTGATGGTGGATTTTCCGACCCGCGTGCTGCAGCGGCATTGTGATCACTGATTCCGGGGATCGTGGTCATGCTAGCCCAAGTTCACCAAATGGACGGCACTTCTCGTAAATACATAGACTTAGCAAAAATTTTCGTCACTACTGATTTTTCGACATAGCGTGTCCTTGAGCGGTGCCCCAGGGGTGCAGGGCAAGGCACAGCGGCGCCGGAATAGCCATTCCTATTTCAAGCCGCTCGGCCCTGCGCCCCCAGGCACCGCTCTCTGCGGACAAGCCCGACACCGCCGTCAGCGTTGTTGCGGTCCTTGAGATAGGGCGCATTATTCCTGCAGACCCGCGGAACGCAGATGACGGCGGAGCGGTTTTGCGCAGGCATCAAAATAAGGTAGACAGAGCACCGGGGTTATACTGCACCATCGCCATTCTAAGGGATCCATCTATGAGACGCGGTCATTCTCCGGTCACGCAACTGTGTTTGCACTATTTATTATGGCTGAGGACCCTTGCGGTCGGCACCCAACTCATCGCTGTTTTTTTTACCTATCAAAGGCTTAGCATACCCTTTCCAATCCTGCCGGTAAGCCTGGTCATCGTCGGCCTGGTCGCGTTCACCCTGTTTAGCTGGTGGTACATCAGCTCCGGCCACCAAGTATATGAACGATTTTTCTCCGCCCAGCTCCTGGCCGATATCCTTGCGTTAACCGTCTTGCTCTTTTTTACCGGCGGTTCTGCGAACCCCTTTGTTTCCTTGCTGCTGCTGCCGGTCACGGTCGCCGCGGCAACCCTGATGACCGCCTATCGGATCGCCATCGCCAGCGCCGCCGCAGCCTGCTACACGGCGCTCATCGTGGCCCACGTCCCCGATCCGCACTGGATGCATCAAAACCAAAGTTTTGCTGTACACATGTGGGGCATGTGGTTCGGATTCC
>JBOHHR010000336.1:0-4134 GCA_050725475.1 Gammaproteobacteria bacterium
TTCTTCACCTTCGCAATCTGTGGTGTTTGTGAAACCCCCGACACCTTCAGGCTTTAGGCACCCATGATTTTGATTCATGGAAGAGGAACATCGACAAGCACTCGGAGGTCAACGAAGCTTTCGACTCCCCTGTCTGTTGCCACTACTCGAATATTATTTCTGCCTGGTGACTTTAATGTGGAATCCGGTGCCGTAAGCAAGAACTCATCTACGAGTGGGCATTCTTCGTGAGTTACCGATCCTATTGAGGTTCCGTTCATAAACACTTCGGCATCATTATCTACCGATAATTGTACTCTTAAGTTGGTGGCACCTGCTGGCAAATGAAACCGCTTCCTAAGGACTATCGTAGAATTTATAGGCCATTTAGTATTTACGGATATCTGTAGCGGGCATCCTCCGTCGCTACCAAATGGAGCGTTTGCGTTGTTTCCCGTAAAGCTTCCTATTCTATAGTGGTAGGATGCGTGATTTGGTATGACTACCACGGTATTGGTTGTTATCCCTGGATCAGGAACTGGCCTTTCATCTGCGGCGCTTTCAGATATCGTCAAGCTACCAAAAATTGCGAGCAATGCGGACATTGCTACAGCCTGTCTAAGCTCTTTAGTGTATTTAGCGTTCATAGTTACCTCCCATGATGGTTTTCTGCTTGGATGGTATTAGGCTCCTTCTTGTAGCCTATCCAGATTCTCCATCGAAGCCCCTCACGCCTCCAGCCGGCGCGAAGCGCCGCGCCATCTTAAAGTCGACCTCCCAAACGACGCCTTTGCTTGGCGTCAAATCTAAAACGTATTTCGGGACTGCTCTACGCGCCGTTTAGGTTTCACCGCCGCTTGCCGATAATGGTCTCAGGTCCCTAAGAGTTTTTAGATCTCACCTGCTTCCAAACTTTGGCTTTGCGAAGCCGACCCATGAACGGTTACTTCTGAAGTATAGACGTTGCCATTGAGCAAGCCAGGATTGCCGAAACCCTGTCGCTCTTGCTCCCGCAGGAGCCGTAAGGCCCGATCACTGCGGGCCAGACGGTCCCAGGGTCACTTCCACCTCATGCGCTTCACCGTCACGGACCAAAGCAATGCAGGCCGAGCCATCTTCAATCGGGGCGCCTACGCCGTCCATGGTGACCGCGACAACGCACTCAGCGTGGCCAGCGGGATTTCGCACCCGGATCGCGTATTGGGTTTTCCCGTCCAGGATCCGATAGTGCAAAGAGAACCCCGACCAGCGGTCGGGGATTCAGGGGCGCAGTTTGAGCCCTTGCCCGGCCTCGAGCTTCAATCCCAATACGGACTCCAAAGCCACCCGCAGCATCCATCCGGCCGATCCGGTGTGCCAGCTCCAGCCGCCCCACCCGATGTGAGGTTGCACGCCGTAGATGTCGGCTGACATAGGGCTCGACCTTGTAGCGCGCCACCGCCGGATCGCGGGCATGGTGGATAGGGTTCAGCAGGTCAAGCAAGGCGAACACCGCTTTTGCGCGCGTCCGTGTCGAATCCGTTGTTAGCGGTCTATGTTCTCCGCCGCCAGTAACCAGAACGACGACGTTGATGAGCAACCGCGAGTATGTAGAGCCGCTCGTCCTCAACCCGGTAGATGAGAGAGTATGGAAACCTGCGGACAAGAACGCGCCTAACCTTTGATCCCAGTGGCGAGCCGGCGTCGGGGTGGGCACGAATGAAAGCCACAACCTGCTCGACTTCGCGGACGAACGAGCTACCCAGGCCAACAAGGCGCGATTCATAGAACAGAGCGGCAGCGGCGAACTCAGCCTCCGCCTCTGAATGGAAATCGTATGGGATCAACCCAGGCGAAGACGAATCTTGTCGAAGACTTCGTCACCGGGCACCAACTGTGCCTCGCCCCGCTCGATCTGGGCTAGACGCGCCTCCGCCTCGACGCGCCAAGCCTCCTCGATATCACCTTCCTCGGATGGCTCGAGCGACTGAATTAGGAAAAGCGCTAGCTGCGCCCGCTCAGTAGGTGTGAGGTGCTCGGCTTTTTGCTCAAGTTCCGCGAGAATGTTAGACATATGGCACCTGCTCTAAGATTATCGTCAACCCACTCAATTATAACCCAGGGCTCATTGTAGACCGCTAACGAATAAACTCTTATCCGGCCTGGCCCGAATGTCGGTGTGTGCAAAGCTGTTGGACTAAACCGCTGCATCGAAGCCTCGTGGTAATTGGGATTCTCTCGTGATGAGCGTTGCGCTGGTGCGCGAGGGGCACCGGAAGCCTTAGGCTCGGGGTCTCCAGGAGTAAGTAGTAGTGGTTGCCTATAAGCCAATACGCGTAGAGCAGCCAGCCTTGCTGGCTGACTCCTTTGGCGAGTAACTCGATGAACCTAACCGATCCTCGTCATGGATGAAAGCGCCCCGGCGAACTCCAAGCGTAGCCGGAGCGCCCTGACCCAGGTCTAGACCAAGAGAACTATAGAGTTAAGTATAAAGTCAGGGACTGACCCCGTATTTGCCCCCTTGCGAGGCGCCCATTTCGTCGCTGCCGGGATCGCGCTCGGGCAGAACACGCATCGCGCTTGAAACGTCGAACGCTTCGTTTTCTACGCTTGCACAATGCACGAAACAAGATCTGGCCCCGTATCTTCGGGCGGAATGAGGTTGAATGAGGTGGGTTGCTGGGATTCGCACAGCTCATCCCAGCCTACCGGGTATGTTTCATTGCCCAACGATGCGGACATACTTGCCGACCCTCGAAGGGTGCCAAGCATGGACTAGCCCTTTGCGATGTTCGCGCGGTTCTGCGTACATGATATTGACGGCCACTTTGTCCACGACGTAGAACCAACTCGCGTATGCAACGCGACCAGCCAACTGAGCGGTTTCCACCGGCGAACACCCGACATGCTTGATGCTGGGATGGTGCAGGCCGGTCCAAAGAGCAAGGCAGACTTTTGGGTGTGGAACGCCTTGCAGAATGGATTGCGAGAACCGGCCGATCTCGATCGGAATTTTGTTCTCGATGATTAAGCAGCCGAAAAGCTTGAGGAAGAACAGATGTACATCGAGCATCGACTTCGACACCTTTCCGGGAAACGCGCGATCCAAGCGAACTAACATGCCTGGCCGGATCGCGGGCTGCCGTTCCCGCAGATATGCTGAGAGGCGTTGCCACGCCCTATCGTGCGGCTGCGTGCGCTCGTTGTTGCAGCGTGCACAAAGGAGAGCTTGGTACTTAAGCTTGTCGGATTTGATTCCTCCGATGGGATGGTTACGCTTCTGATCAGTGTGGAAGTACACAGGCGATTTCTGCGTGAAGTGGCCGAACAACGACTTCAAGTCTGAAGCCTTGATCAGGTGCTCACCTGAATTCGCTTCGTCACCACAGATCCAGCACTTCATGTGGCGCCTGAAACATAACGTAAAGCTAACCGGGCGCGGCACGGAAAGCCAAAAAATAAAACCGCATTATAACCGCGCTCCGGTTGAGCATAATGTTAGGCGTGATTGTTGAGGAACATGCGGCGCAATACGCCTACCGCCGCCTATTGGGCCTTACGCGTTACGCAGTTGGGTGAAGTTGCGTTTCATCTTCACAGCTTATCGCACGCCGACTTGTCAACCACGATCTCAGAAAGTTTCTCGTTGTACGTGTTGTAAACAAGAAAGGTGTAAAACAAGCCCATCTTGTTGAATGCATCGTTCTGCGCATTGACTTGGCAAGCACGTGGTATTGTATCCTTGTATAACTCGGATTTGAATTTCAGCAAGCTTTGCTGGTGACAGTCCTTGCTTGACCGTGAGGACGGTCGTAAAAATGATGTTCTTCCCTACAGCCTTAGCTGTGTTGGAAACCGTCATTTCGTCCAGATACGCGTTGGCCTTGGCGTTGTGCTGTTGTGCGATAAGCGTCGCAACTGACTCGACTGTTTGCAGTTGTTGTGAATTAGCCGCGGATATACCAACTAAGCTCCCGGTAGCACCGCCGATGGGCGAGCCGATAATTTCACCGAAAATCCCCTTTCCTTGCGCGACACTGGTGCTCACTATTGAGCAAACGATAATGGTATATACAAGATATTTCATAAGATTTTATTTCAAAGGTTAAAAATAGGCTTAGTCGTTTAAGAAAAGTGTTTTGCTGGGATTTGCAACTCCATCCCAGCCTACGCGCT
>JBOHHR010000337.1:0-8020 GCA_050725475.1 Gammaproteobacteria bacterium
TTGAATACAAGAACGGCTCGGTGGGTTGCCCGTCGGCCAGGTAGCTCCGCTCGGTTCAGCGGTTCATCGTCAACGATCACAATGCGAAGTTTTTCTACCATACTGTCTCTCGGTGAGGCAAGACCAGGGTGGCCTTTGTGCCTGCGCCAAGTTGGCTTTCAACAAGAAGCTGCGCTTTCGGTCCAAACGTCAGTTGCAAAGATTGTCGTAGTTGATACAGCGCGGTACCCGTACCTCGATTCGACACCACCCGCTGAAGGCTGAGAAAGACGAGTCGCTCCGGCGGAATGCCGCGACCATTGTCCGTCACGCTGAGCACAAGCATGTCGTGTTGCGGTTCTGCCAAGACGCGGAGCTCCAGTGACGCTTGGTCTTTGCGGAAACCGTGGTGAACGCATTCTCGACCAGCGGATGCCCTTAAGGTCAACTCCGTTTGGTAGGAAACAGGCGTGCAGTCCCCGCCCACCCGGACTGAGCCCATACCTATCCTCTCCGCATCCTCTCCGCCGCACTTAAGAAATCGCCAGGATGAACGATATGTACATTAGGAGCGATTGAAGGCTCAAACCATCGCAATCTATCGCGATGGAAGATCTAATCCACGCGCGACATTACACGCGAGGCTATGACCCGAGGATTTAGCCTGGTACCTGCTATGTACGATGTCGAATTGATACACGTCGCCGATATCCTTCAGTTGCTGACGATATTCTTTACGCTGCTGGGATTCCTTCCTCAGTTGATAACGCTGCGCGTGACGAAAAATAGCCAAGGAGTCTCTAAAAGTGCATGGATCCTGTGGGCCGTTGGCAGCAGCATGACGCTGTTTTATGCCCTGGTGCATTATTGGTTCGAAGGCTGCTGCCTGCCGTTCGTCATCACGACTGTTCTTAACTGTGTGCTCAGCCTTGTGATGCTGGTGTTGATTATCCTATACCGGGTCGCCCCAAGCTCCGGTACACCTCGTCGTTCCCGAGATCTGCGGAACTAGTAATGACCTCAAACGGTAGGTCGCGTCTGTCCCAACCCATGGTTGAGCCGACTAGCGATGATATGGACCGAAACGGTTTGTCATAGGTGCAGCCCCTTGGGGATAGAGATGTTCCGCGGTGTGTTGCCGCAGCCGCCGGGCGATGGACTCGGCCGACCGTTTGGCCTAACCCCGAGGCGTTGATCGAGAAACGGCGCCGCAATACGCCTCTCCGAAACTTTGTCGAGCTTTGCCCGAGCATTCATCGAGCGCATCGTCTCTGCCGTGATCGTGCCTTCGAGTCGCGCGGTCTGCAAGCGGATAGCGCATCCACGCTTTGATGCGGTTGGCCTCCCGCGTAGCGCCGTTCTAACTGACGGTTGCGACGCGATCAACTGCTGCACCGAGCAGTTCCAAAGCCTCCTTTTCGAGCGTTAACGCTTTGCTCTCGTTGGTCACGAACGCCGTTTGGCTATCCCATAGTGGCCGTTCGAGAAGGCATCTGTCTGGACAAGAAAGCAAAACCGAACTTCGGTCTGCTTTGGACCGGCGGTTTCCACCGCGCGCCTCTTCCCGGTCCGGGAGGCGCTTCCCACTGAGTGCGCAGTGGTCACGAGAAAATCATCACGTCCAACCCACCTATCTTGTGGCCTTGGACAAGCCTCGTCACGACGGACACTACGTATCATTCGTGACGAGGCCAAAGCGTGCTTAAACTTTATTCTCCCGTTACCTTCTATCACATCAAACCCTCTTTCTTGCCTTTTCTTGGTGAGGCTTAGTCTTGGGTTGGATTCAGTCCATTCTCTCTCCGTGATCAACCCAGAACAAGAAACGTGACAAAGACCCAGCTTCTAATCTACTATAAAAACTCTATGGGTCAAGCTTTCTGTGTAGAGGGTGTCGAGAAAGACAAACCAAAAGGCGGTGTGATCCACTTTTCTAAATCCAATAAGCCGACCACCGCAGTGGGAGCACAATGAGTGCATTGTCCATGGGCGAGCACGGCAGATCACACGGCTCGTCAGCAGACAAACGCGATGAAGAAGCCTGGGATTTGTGGACGTGCTTTGCACCGGCAGGCTAGCCGTGGATAACGACTTTGGCGTTATCCACAGCCACAAGCTCCACGGGAGCTACAACAGATGTCAGTCTACACCAACCAAAAGTACACGGGGGTGAGTCAGTTTTAGATCGTTGAAAACTGGTTAAGGGGGGCAGTTTTCAATCATCGTTGATAAACATCACTTGCTCCTTTGTGCTACAGCGTTAACGCGAGACCCTCTACCAACACCCCCGGCAAGCGCATGCTGCTGGCCGAGCGCTGATGGTAGGTCGAGGCATCGAGAATGAAATCGCGCTCTTGAGTCAAGCCGAGCAGCCTCTCACCCAGCAGGGAGTACAGGCTGTCATCGAAGCGCATTACTTCCAGCGGTTGCTTTATTTCACCCCCTTCCACCCAAAAGCAGGCAAAGCGCGTCATACCGGTGATGCGCCAATCGTTGCGGTCGGAGAAATTGCAGTACCAAAGATTGTTGATATAAATTCCCGTATCGAGCCGCGCCAATACTTCTGGCGTCGGGAGATCTCCCGGCGCAAGATCCAAGGACTGCGGGGACTCGTGTTCCGCGTTTACCGCGATCCCGTATTCGCGGCTGCTGCGTGGGGAAACCAGACACCCGCTCGCGCGGCCCCCGGTGATCAAGGGTATCGCCGACGGTTTGATGAACCCCGCCGAGGTAAACCCGGGCGCCACGCCCTGTTCATGGTTCTCCACCAGGTGCACCCTGGGGTCCAGCGCCTTTAAGCCATCGGCCAGTTTGATCAATGGCGACTGGCGGGTGCGCTGGCTCTTGAGGCCGAATCCGCCCCAAGCGGTGATCGCCAATAGCTCTGCAACAGCCGTGGGTGCGAGGTAGGCGCGGTAGTTGCCGGGTCTGATCTTGCGTGGGGGGCGCTGCAAGAGATCCAGATCCCGGCGCGCTGCCTGGATCGCGCGCTGCATCGCCTCGTCGTCCCATTCGACGCCCGCATAGCGGGATTTCACCGCCTTGTCGCCGTGGGCATAGCAGCTCCAGTCGAACACGAAGCTCGGGCGCTCAAACCAGTTGCACTGGCCGAGCGAGTTGGCAAAGCCACGGTGGATCATACTGCTCGCGAAAAACCCAACCAGGTCCAAGCCCTCTGCCGCCTCGGTGATGGCGGTTATCGCCGTGGGCGCGTCCAGCTGGGTTTCGGAGGCGATCTTCTCGCTGCTTCTGACCTCAGTGGCATAAAAGAGATAGGGATCCGCTTCCAGAATATCGCGTTGCGCGCGCAATTCGCTTAGCAGTTCCAGCACGCGCTCGCGATCGCCGTTAGGCTCACCGCAGAGCATGCACTGAGCGCCGGCATGCCGCCTGCCTATGATGGTTTGCAAGGAAAACTCGAGCTGGCGCACATGGCCTGCTTGGCGTACCCGGTTTTGGTTGAGGCGCACGTAGTTCGAATCCTCGCCGCGCAAACCGCACACGATCACCTCGCTCGGCAGAGTACGCGCTTTCACCTCTTCCGCTAAGCTGTAGAAGTGATGGCGCAAGTTCATCCGCCGCTCCCAAACACATCCACGTTCGTAAACACGCAGGCGGGCGAGGCATGCCCGACATGGATGGCCTGATTCGGCTCGCCCTTGCCGCAGGTGGGCGTGCCCATGCATTTCACCGTGCTCGCATTCCCCACTGCGCTCAAGCTGCGCCAGAAGCTTGCAGATATCCCGCGGTAATTGGGATTTCGCACCACGCTCTTAAGCTCGCCGTCTTCGATTAGGCGGGCGTACTCGCAGCCGAATTGGAATTTGTTGCGGCTGTCGTCGATGGACCAGGAGCGGTTGGTATCCATGAGCACCCCACGGTCAATTCCCTGGATCAGTTTGGCCATAGAGCTTTCCCCCGGCTCGAGATTGAGATTGGCCATGCGGTCGATCGCGGGCCGATTCCACTGGCAAGCGCGAGTGTTGGCGACACCGGCCGTCCCCGCGCGTCTTTGCGAGGTGGCGCCCCCCAAAGGCCGCACCAAGATCCCCTGCTTGATCACGAGCTCGCGCTCCGCCGGGGTGCCTTCATCGTCAAATCCATAGCTCGCAAACTGTCTCTGGTTGCTCGGGTCGAAGCTCACATTCAGCAGCTCGGAGCCGTACCGATAATGGCCGAACATATCCAGGGTGACGAAGCTGGTTCCCGCGTAGTTGCGCTCATCCCCGAGGATGCGGTCAAGCTCCAGAGGATGCCCAATGCTCTCGTGGATCTGCAACATCATCTGCTCCGGCAACAGCAGCAGGTCTAGGGTCCCCGAAGGACAGTTGGGCGCATGCAGAAGTTCCAGGGCTTCTTGGCCTACCCGCTCGGCCTGCTCACAGAACGCGATCTCATCCAGATACTCTAAACCCGCCTGCACTCCGTTGTCGTATCCGAAGCTGCGCCGCTGAGTCTCCACAGCGTGGTTGGCGATGGCCTCGAGGCCTGGGATCAGAAACTCAAACTGCTGCTCGATTTCGCACTCGGGCGTGACCAGGATGGCTTGTGTGGCGCGGAAGTAGAGCGAGGCTTGCCAATCGACGATGGCCTCATTGCGTTTTAGGCGGGTGGCCGCCTGGCGCAGCAAGCCGAGCTTTACCGTCAAAGGCATGCTGTCCCAAGTCCGCCCCACGGGCGAACGGTAGCTTCCCGAGCGCTGTGGCCGCGCCAGCTCATCCGGCGGCAGCAGGCTAAGGCTCGCAGTAGCCTCCGCCCAGTCCACCGCGCGCCTCAAAGCCACCGCAAGGCCAGCCCGACTCAGCTCGCTGGTGGCCGCGTAACCGACTCCCTTCCCTTTCACTACGGTGATATGCGCACCGGTGCTCCACTGATTCTCTATCGGCTCCACGGTGCCCTGGCGCACGGCAATACGCTGCGCGCGCTCCTCTACCAGGCGCAAGCACCAGTGATCCACGCCACCCACGAGGTGCTTAAACCGTTGCACAACTGTTTCCACCGCACTTTGCTCCGCTATTACTCTGTTAGTCTCTGTCGCTTCAGAAAGGGTACACCCCCTCGTGCTTTTGCGCATCGTTTTTGCGGCGATGGGCCCTCCATCGTGGGTTTGCTATCGGCTTATTGGGGATCCCGCGCACCATTTATCCCAAACTTGCGGCCCATCGCGTAGTAAACACCTACTCTTCATTGCTCAGTCCTGAAACCTTAGAATCCCCGTAGGCATGGGGCTTCGATCCAGCGGTCCGGTTCAACGGTTTTTGTTCACCGTGGATCGGCACCTGGCGGTGCACGCGGCCCATGCGAAGTGGTGGAGAATGTTATTGAGCATTTTGAATCTGAAGGTCGTTCTCTTCCTCCACCGAGAGTTCGACCAATGCAAGAGGTCGCGTGCGGTTAATACAAGCAGCGCACGGCAAAAAGCCGCGCTGGTGACCTTTCGCGGTTAACAGGAATCTCGGTGCGTCACACGTTCTTCGAGCAACCTCGAGCACCCGCTATGAAACCGTTGGGCTGTCGGGAAAACCGAGGCGTCGCACCCCCCAATGCTCGGATCGTTCCCCATTTAATCTCTTACCTTCTACAGGAGCGCACATCGCAAGGGCTCTTGGATTAATTCGACGTTATTTTCCCGAGCCGATGAGATCGCGACGGCACGCGTTTCGCATCCGCGGCTTTGGGGATCCCACCGTCCTTGGTTTGCATGCCGATGCGAAATGCCGCATAGCCGGGTTGGACTACTTGGTTGAGTGCCATTCCCAAAATACGCCCGCGATACGGCGACAACAGATCGGTCTTTTGGTTGGTTATGGGGTCTGTCACAATGCCTAGTAGTTGTCCTTGATCGACGGTTTCTCCTAGGCTCACGTGTGTGAGCAAGATACCGCCAGCGTCTGTGCGCACCCATTTTGCGTGGTAGAACATCGGCTGAGCTATGGGTTGCTCCTCAGTTCGTTGCACCATGCGGTCGAAGGGGGTCTTGACTGTGCTTGCGCGCCACGTTGCAACACGTGGTGTAAATCAAGCGGGCGTGTTTGGGTAGCGAGCTTAGGATCCCTAAACGGTAAAAAAGAGCGAGCAGTATGAACAATCCATTTCAAAACGATGCATTAGGCAAATTGATCGTGCGCTTAACGGTTGGCATCCTTATGCTGCTCCACGGCGTCTCGAAGATCCTCAATCCTGGCTCTCTCGAATATATTGGAGGCCAGCTCACTAAGACCGGACTGCCTTCAGCCCTGGCTTACGGCGTCTACCTCGGTGAGGTGGTTGCACCCCTGATGATTATCCTAGGAATTTACGCCCGTTTTGGGGGGCTATTAATCGTGGGCAATATGATTTTTGCCATCGTGCTGGCTCACGCGGGTGAGTTGTTTAGTTTAACGAAAAACGGTGCCTGGGCGCTGGAATTGCAGGGTTTTTATTTGCTTTGCGGCCTTGCCATTTCATTTCTCGGTAGCGGAAGAATAGCCGTTAAACCCGATTGAATCCTTCGAGTAACGGAGTCTCTGATTCGCTCGGCGACGCGAAGGCGTTCTGCGATGGCCGGTATCATCGAGGGCCGTTACCCGGCTATACTTCATGCGACTGCGCCGGCTGACCCAAGAAGCACTGTCGGTCGGTAGCTTCACGCCTCACCTGAAGAAGGCCCGCGCTGAGAACGTTCCGACCTTCACGCACTTTCTGGATCTGCCGATGCTGTTTTTGATCGTCAGCCTGGGTGCGCTTGGACTTCGAGGGCGCATCGCCCATCTGAATCTTCACACCGGCGCGCCATTCGGACCGCGAACCTATTGGAGCAACTCTTTGGCGAGGAGCGCCGGCGAAACAAGGTCATTCCCCATGCCTTCGGCGAGCGCGCCGTCGCGGCGCTCATCCGGGCGAACCAATCTTGGCAGTGATCTCAGAGTTTGAGCTCAAACAAATTGCGCAGCTGCATGATTATTTAAAGACAGCCCACACGGAACGCCATGTGCCGCTGGGGACTCAAAAAGAACTCGCATCCCACAGAACAATTTCCAGCACGCACGAGATTTGACCTATGATGACTCACCGCTTTAAATTCTTTCACATATGGCTAGCCATGGGTTATGGACTGATTCTCCTGATGATCTCCCTGTCATTGACGCCGTTTGCGCCGGATATCCCCATAGACAAGCTGGGACATGGGATGGCGTACGCAATACTCATGGTGTGGTTTGCCTGGCTCTACTCCAATCTCGGCACCCGGTTGGTCTATGCAGCAGGATTCGTGGTGCTTGGTATAGCTTTGGAGTTCGCCCAGGGCCTTACTGAGTACCGCACGTTCGAACTGGCCGATATGGCGGCCAATGCACTGGGCGTAACGCTGGGATGGATCGCTGCACGGCCGCCACTCCCCAACTTGTTGGTATTGATGGAGCGGAGTCTGCTCAAGGCTGTGTAGTTTCGCAAAGGGATGCAGGGTCTGGCGATATTCGTTGAGAGGGGTTTTCGCGATCCTTTCGTGTTCTTCGTCGTTGAGCAAGCGGCTGAAAACGACCGGCTCTCCGAAAAGATCCGCCGCACCCAAAAAAACTGCGACTGATCAAGTAATTTGATGGAAAAAACCCCCTTACGATCACATTCGGTGATGGAACGGAGTAAGCGTCCCTCAATGATCGTCATTGACTTGGGTGTGCTTGGGTGTGCCCCCATAGTTTGCGACTTATTGGTGACTATGTGGCCGAAATCAAAGGCTACCTGCAGAAACTGACCGAAAGGGGAGCTGTGAGCGTAGCAGACCAGATTGACCAACAATCAGCGCGGGGGAGGGATCATTCCATCGGCCGAGCCGCCCTTGGTAGAGCGCGAGATGAGCATCGCGAGTGGGTTTAGCAACTGGAAGACCCGCGTCGCTAACCTCAAGCGCGACACCTACGCTCGATGTTCATGTCGCCACAGATTGTGAATAGTTCGCAGAAACTCAGCAAACAAAATCACTGAAAAGACAAAATTGCGTTTGTATCCTTTTGCATAGGGCGAATCAGCAATTCGCTGGTGCAACGACTAACGTGAGGTAATC
>JBOHHR010000338.1:0-3532 GCA_050725475.1 Gammaproteobacteria bacterium
CGCTTAGGCAGTGGGCGTGCCAGATTGGCAGAGCTGCATTGGTACGAAGCGCACGGCATCGGGAAAAAAGAAATTAAGCGCAAACGTTATTTGGACTGAAAGATATGAAACGAGCAAAACACGAAACGCCACTTTTCGCTGTTTGTATCAACAACACGGAATATCCGGCGTCGCTGGAGTTACACAAGATCTATCGCGTCATTGCTGATGAGGATGCGGCGCAAGACGGAGACATCCGTGTAATTGATGAAAGTGGTGAAGACTACCTATATCCAGCCAACTGGTTTGCAACGGTGAAGCTCCCGCAGGAAATACAGGACTCTATTCTCCGTGCCGCTTAAGGATCCCCCCAATCGGGTAGCCGGGGGTGTTTAGCCCCCACATGTTGCGGGGTCACGTGCATGTTGCGCGAGTCACGGGGTCACCCGAATCACGGGGTCAGATCTTGTATCGTGCAAGCGTAAAAGACCAAGCCTTCGGCGTTTCAAGCGCGGTGCGTGCTCTGCCCGAGCGCGATCCAGGCCGCGATGAAATGGGCGCTTCGCAAGTGGGCAAATAGTGGGTCAGTCCCTTACTTTATAGTTCTCTTGGTCCAGGCTTGGGTCAGAGCGCGTCCGCTACGCTTGGAGTTCGCCGGGGCGCTTTTATCCATGACGAGGATCGGTTACGGTTCATTGAGTTACTCGCCAAAGGAGTCAGCCAGCAAGGCTGGCTGCTCTACGCGTATCGACTAATGGGCATCGTCGAGGCCCAAGCCCACGACACGGGCTCCGAGCAGGAGTTGCTGGTGCCGGTGGTCGAGGCCACCCCGAGCGGGGGCGCACCCCGCAACACGAGGCCAAGGCTGATCTGATCCGCTGTGGGACAAACGCCCCCAGGAGCAAACTCCAAGCGTTTCGGTCCGGCTGACCCGAGGACGGCTCGCACTGCATCTGCCCGGCAGGCAAACGGCTCTATTCATTGATCGCTCGGCGCTTTGCCACCGTAGAGCCGGTGTTCGGCAACCTGCGAGGGAACAAGCGGCTTGGGGCAGAGCTCTATTGCCTCACTCACAACGTCGAGAAGCTGGCCCATCATGGGTATGCCAGATGAGGGCGAGAGCACCCTCAAAGCTCCGTCCGGAGCGAGGTATGAAGCTCATAGGGAGGAGCAAACGGCCACCGAGTGTTACCGGGGTGGTTGGGAGGGCACCGCCATCCGACAGATGGCCCCGTGAAAAAAATCGCTCCGCAGCCCAGAAGGGTCTTCAGAAACGGGTTTTTCTACACCCTCGTTAGACGTTCAATTCGGGCATCTGGTGACAAAAGGCACACAATAATCTAGACTGCTTCTAGTGAAGCCTTTTCGCTGGAGCCACGCCAAAAACGAGCAGCTTAAGGCTGAGCGCGACATCTCCTTCGAAGAGATTGTCCTGGGCATCGAGGCCGATGGTTTGGTTGATGTATTGGGTCATCCCAATCTGGGAAAATATCCAAACCAGTGGGTATTCATCGTGGTCCTCGACCAGTACGCATATCTGGTTCCATTCGTTGAAGAGGCAGACTACTACTTTTTGAAGACGATCATCCCGAGCCGAAAAGCCACTCGGGACTACCGAAAGGAAGGTGGCTCAAATGAAGAACGGTGACACTATCGAGGAGAATATCCTCACCGCCTATGATAGGGGCGAGTTCAGATCCATTTCTCCGTCAAAAGCACTACTCAAGAAGTATCGAGATTCAGCGCGCGCCACCTTCATTAAGGATCGCCGTGTGAACATACGGCTCTCCTCGCCCGATTTAATGGATATCCAGGCGCGCGCCCTGGAGGAAGGCATTCCTTATCAGACGCTGATCGCCAGCGTACTGCACAAATTCGTTGCGGGTCGCCTTGTGGAGAAGCCATCACGTCTAACAACTCGTTCAACCGGACGCGGCAAAAAGCGCCGCGCCGGTTAGCTCCGCCATTTAGCCGTCACGATGAGCCTTCGCGCCATGAGGGGAGCCCAGTGAAAACAGACATAAGATGGCATATTGGAAAGGAAGGCGGCCCACGTGCTCGCTTGGACACACCTCCGTATCGGGCATATTTCTACTGGATCGAAGATGGCCTCCTTCAAAAAGCGGAGGATTACTCCGAGGACGGACTGGGTCGTGGAAATAGAAAGGCGGCGAAAGGCTGGAGAGCCGCTCGAGCCGTTCCAGGGCGCTCTACGGCGCTTGTCATACGCGAAGTGAACTGACACGCGGCGTGGGCACCCATCCCACGATAGCTTATCTTACGCAATGCGCGTTCCTGTCCATCTAGCAATCTTGGCCACCGTTCTGGCGATCTTCGCGCCGAAGCGGTTCCTTTCAAGAGCGCGTTACTGCCCCTCTCGGGATTACCGCAGCTTCCGACAGCAACAGCGTTCGGGTCGTCTTACTTGCGTTCTGGACTGCGGCTGCTGTCGTCGTAGCTGCCGCGATCTCTGGAGCGCTCTTGAGCGTTGCCCTCGGGCACGCACTCAGGTCACCCACTCCAAAAGGTTTGGCGGCGCTACAGATCATCGGGGCTTCGATCCTCTTGCTGGCGACGATCTATGTCCGTGGTCCCGCGATCGAGACCTATGTTCGGGAAACACTAATTGAGCGCGTCGACCGATGGATCTATTGTGGCGGGTGCTTCCTCGGCACGCGGCTGTCGTGGCTTCACTTGCGTGGTCGTGATGCAGACGGCTAACCCGGCGGTGAACCGGACTTGCAAACGGTGTCGCATGAGCCGGGCGAGCGGCACGGCATCGCGCCGATCGGTCCCTTCGACTGCGCTCAGGACAGGTTTCACCCGATCCCCGGCCTTCTTCGGAATAAGCGAAGGAGCAAAGACCCAGCAGGGGAACTGCTTCTTGGTCAGGTAACGATAGAACCAGTAGCCGCAGGGCCCGGCCTCGTAGACGAAGACCCATTGAGCGCTTTCGGACTGAAGCTTGCGGATGAGCTTATCGATGTCGCATTGACGCGTGCCTATGCTGCCCAAGGCGATGACCTCGGCATCGCGCTCCTCGACGGCATAGGCCACGGCGATGGGATCTTTATGAACATCCAGACCGATGTACAACGTGTAGAGTTCTTCATGGCTAACCTCCTGTGAATGACAACGTGAACCGGCCCCGATTGCCCGCATTTGGGGCCGTTTCTTTTGAGGGTGAACCGCTACCGCAGGGTTATCCGCAGGCGACCGTAAGCCGCGCCTCTAACGCGGGCGGGCGCCTGTGGGGAACCCGTGTCCAGGCCGCGAGCTTTTTGGCTTGCTGGCCATACTATCGACCGACGCGTCTCTGCATGTGCGCATGTCGAGTACCAGCGAGCGATTGTTGACGTACCAGACGTCGAGAACGCTATTGCGATTGCTAAAGAACTAGACCGCAGGAAGGATCAGCCTCCTCCGGTAAGGGCTGTCGCCGCGTGCAGCAAGATTGGGATGTGCTCATCCTCGATCACCACGCCGGTTATATCAGCTGGGAGGAGTACCAAGCGAATCAAGCGATGATCGGGGAGAACGCCAACGGCAAAGG
>JBOHHR010000339.1:0-4851 GCA_050725475.1 Gammaproteobacteria bacterium
GTGTGGCACCAGGGCCAGCGGCGTTAAAGGTGACATCACCCTCCCAGGGAATCAAGGAAATAGCCCGAGTCACTTCTAGGACACCGCGGCGAACATCGGCGCTACCGCTCTCGCCTTCAGCACTTGCTGCCTTGGCACTCATGAACCCCAGCAGATCATCATCGATGTAACCCGCATCATCATGCTTCTTCCAGTGTTTGAATTCACGGTCCTGCCATTCATTGCAACGCGTATGTTCATTCCACCGGCGATTCGTTTGCTCCCCCTCGACAGCGAGCAAGCGCCGTAGCGCAAAACGTATCGCCTCTGCGCTCACCGCTGTATGAACCTGCCCATGCCAGAGCAGCTTTTGCAAGGTAGTGATGTTGCCATCGGTCTCGCCGCGGTTATTGGCAGCAGTCCCGTAATGCGTAACGAGGGCGGCAAAGAGATGTTTGCTCATGATTCATCCTCCGTTTTTTCGGATTCCTCTGATTGCTCCGCATCTTCAAGGTCTGTGAGATCGAGATCGACTTGGTCCTTACCTTGGTAGCTAGGTAGAGCCAACAAGGCCAGGTCGCGCGCTAATTGCCACCGCTCATTGGTGAGCAGTGGATAAGGCCTGTGGCCACGCTTCTCTAAGCACCTCGTTAGGTCCGGCTCGGCTCCAAAGATCTGCTAAAGCGTGGCGAAGCAAGTCAGCAGTCTTTGCCCCACTGAACGCAAGGCGCAGGCGTTCATATTCCCCGCTCATACGGTTCTTCATCGCAGCAGGATTTTTCATGTTTTCAGCCGCTATTCGGCCATAGCGACAACGTAGTGCCTCATGGACGGCGCGAACCATCAATTCTTCTCCAGAAGAATCCCAGCTTATCTCTTGGGTCATAGCGTGTAGTCCTCTCTTTTCCATAATTAAATAATCACGAATAGGCTTATTGTTCAGCGGATCTTGCGCGATCATCAGACGAGCGAATCCTTTGTACCAAGGCTTACCGGATGCGAGATTCTCTGCCACCAGCGGGCGCACATAACTTCTGGGCCAGAAGTAGTCCCCTGTCTTCGTGTTCATGCGAGGGGCAGGCGGACTGAGGGCTTGCATCGCGATCTCGAATTGATCGAGTCTTGGATTGACCGCCTCAATGGCGATATCGGTAACAAACGAAGGCGGTTGCAATCGAGAATTCCAATCGGTTGGGCAACACCAGATACGGCGGATAGCGGAGATAGCGGTTGGATCAAGCAGTGCCTTGCTACGCAGCCGAAGTTCCGCTTGCAAGGCGGCGTCAGCGACGTTACCAACTTGGCAATCCTGTGCGCTCCTGGGCAAGAGCGCCGGCAGCAGATAGTGCACCGTAGATAGATTGTGGAAATCCGGCACAAGCAAAGCCGCCCCAGGCTTGAACTTACGCTGGCCACGGTCATTGACCCGCTTGCCGCCCGCCTTCAACGCCAGGACACCCACAGGGGCGAAAAGTAGGGGCAAGGCGAGTGGTGCCGGACAGGTTACGCGAGTGCCTGTGATCCCCGCATGCCGCTCGATTGCCCCTGGAAATAGCGTTCGTGTGACCTCCATGTCGCCTTCCAAGGCTTGCAGGAAAAGGCTCGCGCCGTCGCGCTGATGTTTGTACCAAGCCAGCGGCAAAAACCGAAATGAAACGGCCTTATCATCAACCTCGTAAGTGCGAACCTGCGTGTCCGCGTCCTTGCCACGGGACGTGGGGCCGTGATCGTAGAAGCTCAGCAACAAGCCTTCCTGTAGGGCAGCACGGACTTCGAGCGACGGGGCAAGCCCGCAGTATTGGCCCGGCAGATATATCAAACCGTCTTCGATTTTATAGGCAAAACTAAAGAGCCGATCGAAGAGTAGTTGCCTTTCCTCGCCGCTCTTCCACTCAAACGTGATGGATCTCTCCCCAACTTTCCAACAACCAGGCGGGTGGTCTCCTGGGGCAGCATGCTTCTCAATCCATCGCAGCGTACTCGCCAAACCGCCAAGATCCGCCCGGTGCAGAGGCGTCATCCCTGGCAGAAACAAATCGCAGACTAGTTTTTCCATCGAGCCCCTCGTGTTGGGTCATAAGTGATGCAGTCGGCAGGAGCCACGCGCGCAAAAGCCACTTGACGCCACATCTGCCACTCTTTTCCTTTCGGCGGATTTATCGGGATCGTTACGCGCACGGGATCAAGCTTGCTGGTCTCGACAACCCTTGCATCCTGTTCCAGCAAGACGTAAAGCCCAGGACTACTTTCCCGGAGGTGCCGCGGTGTGGTCTCGAAGCCACCATCTAACCAAGCACTCTCTAGAGGTTCGAGACCCCTTCCTTGATCGAGATCCGCCCACCGCTGAGCTAGATCGGTTTGCGAGAGGGGCACGGTTCCCAACTGCTTCAACCAGTTACGAGCGCCCACGAAAGGAGTGGGATGATCGGGGTCCTTGTACGGAGCTTCAGTATCCGGCTCGATCACGAGGAAAGGTTTTGGAGCAATCGGTTCATCTGGAGTCGACCTCCGGTTCAATCGCCCCAAGCGTTGAATAAGCGCGGAGATCGGTGCCAGATCGGTTACCAAAAGATCCGCGGAGAGGTCCAGGCTCATCTCGGCGACTTGGGTAGAAATGGCTAGCACCGGTTCGCCATTTCTAAACGCGGTTATTACCCGGCCGTGCTGTCTTACCCGGTCTTCGTACCGAAAACGGCTGTGATAGACCAGCGGTATGATCCCACGCGCCTCGGCATCGTCCGCCACCGCCAGGGCTCGGTCTACGGTATTGACCACCCACAGTACCTTCTCTTTTCTCTTAAGACCCTGCACAACGACCGACCATGGATCGTCTTCAAGCAAGCGCCGGTAACGCGGCATACCCTCCAAATCGATGGGGCCTATCACTATCTCCAAAGACTCACCTAGGCCGCGCAGAACCTTCTCAATCGCTAAGCGCCTGGCCTGTGGCAGGCTGGCAGTCATCAATAGACAAGGCAATCCACGACAACTGTGCAAAAAACGCAATAGCGCCGCGAATAATCGATCGTCGTACGCATGAATCTCGTCGAAGACGAACGCGCCATTAACCAGCGCCGGCCAGGCGTATAGGCCACGACGGTGGTTTTGGGTCAGACCTAGCACTGTATCAACCGTGCAACTGGTCACTAGCTAGTGTGGACCAGGTATTCAAGGCCGCTATCGGATCGACGCGTTCTGACGCATCATCAACACCGAGCAACTCGAGGTCTACGGCGGCCCGTCCATGAACTAGCTGTGCGTCCAGCGTCGGATCTACAAGATAGTCACGAAAGCCTTCTGTCGCCGTCCCAGTGGTCGGATAGCAGAAGAACAAGCGTCTTTCACGAAAGCGCCGGGCTGCCCAGAGATATGCGGCTACAGTCTTGCCGCTACCGCACCCAGCTTGCGCAAGCACAACTCGGGTTTTAGTACATCCAAGAGTTTCCTGAAATGGCCGAGGAGGGTGTCCGCCAAGGCGATCAGTCACGATCTTCATCAATTGACCGGGCTTTGGTCGGTGCCGTACAACCTCTGTTATCCATTGGCCAATTTTCTTATGTTCCTTCGGCAAGGCTGAGCCGGCCACATCGGCCGCGATCACACAGGCTTTTACGATTGCAAGAAAGCGACGCTGATCATCAGTGCAAGTATCCCAGTAGGCCGCGGCGCGGACGGCAAATTTATGCAACCGCTGAGAGGGTGAATTTAGACCTGTGAGGGTCCAGTCTTGATCCGTTAGTGACGGTGGGTCATTTAGGTCAAGCCACTTTGCCCCTACGGTGAGTGTGCGGTGGAAATCTGCGTGCCCGAGAAATAGCGAGAGGCGTGCACCTGTACCTGGTTCTGGCTTCGGTGGCGGAAATTTCCGGTGATGGCCAGAGGCGGCCCATAGGAATAGGTCGAGTGTAATGCCGTCTTGCAGGCCGCTCTTAAGCCATGCAAATAGGTCGGTTTCATGTACGATCAATAACGACAACGCCTCATGACGCACCGCCTGTTTTGCCGTCGATTCTCTGCGAACCATTCTCTGAAATTGATCATTCGCCTTGCCGAGATCGTGGCAAAAGGCAGCAATCATCACGCCGCGCTTAAAAAGTTCGTACCACCTGTCCGGGGTTAGCCCAACGGAAAATAATTGGGATTCACCCGTCTGTTCGAGTAAGGTTTTGGCCGCTGCAAGTACGCTGGCGGTGTGACCAGGCAAGGTCTGCTCTCCCCGGGGGGCATCTGGGGTCATACTACTTTTGGCCAAGAGTCTTTTGACCTTCTTCACTAGGCGTCGAGATCGAAGCCCAGCGGCATCTGGCAGGGAAGATTGGTGATGGTCAAAGCGCGGATGCGATCGACCGCGAACATCCGCACGTCCTGACGCAAGTGACAATACCCGATTACGTACAGCGCACCGGCTACATACCGGAGGCGGTAAGGGTCCAGTTTGCGGAGGGTCGCTCTGTCGCGTGAGGCGGAGTAATAACGCATCTGGATCGTTCGGCTGCGCTCGATACCCCGAGTGAGCTGGTCGATGGTATCCCGATGCTGGCGATAACTCCTGTGGGGACCCAACCCCACGGAAAAGAAACTCTATCTGCTTGACATAGTGCATTCCTTCCGGGGGAAGCGCCGCGGCGGCCTTGCTTAGGGCGGAATCGAGCGACGCCTCGATCACGGTGCCTTCAAGCGGTTTCGAGAGCTCGCGAGTGAACAACAGGGCCATCAGTTCGGTCGGGGAGAATGCGAGGGCAGGGACACTGCGACAACCATCCAATAGCCGCCAACGAGTATGGCCGTCGACACGCTCCGCGATCAAGGGAAAACACATCTCAAGGGCTTCCAAATCCCGCCGGATCGTGCGCGGATGACAAGCGAAGTCTT
>JBOHHR010000340.1:0-2461 GCA_050725475.1 Gammaproteobacteria bacterium
GTGCTCACATGGTGAGGCGGTAGCGCTTGTAGTACTCGAGTACCCGTTTGACGTAGGTCTGCGCACTGCCCTCGGGCGTCAGCGTGCCCCACGTGCCATACCCACGGCGAGACAAAGCCAGCCTACCAAGAAAGCGATCCCCCCTAGCGGAGTGATCAGCCCAACCTGACGTAAACTCGTAAGCGTGAGCACATACAAGCTGCCGCAAAAAAGCACCAACCCGAGGAGCATCATCAAGCCGGATAATTTCATCAGCGCCGAACTACCGAATACGCGCTCGCATACGCCCACGGCGACCAGGCCGAGTGCGTGGACCAATTGATAGTGAACCGCCGTCTGATAGCTATGCATCAGATCGGGAGTAAGAGCATCCCTCAATGCATGGGCGCCAAACGCCCCGGCGCCTACCCCTATAAATGCGGCAATCGCCCCAAAAGCAACAAACCAAGGCGCCGCCAAAGACGGATTGACCCTGTATCGAGTCACGATCATTTCGTAAATAAAACTGCCACTGGCTGAAACGAAAGCATCAAGGGTCTGCTATCCTTATGTCAAGCGACACGTCCCGCGGCCTTATTTTTCCCGATGCGCAACAGCATGGTGCGGATGTGGCTTGATAAATCTCCTTGCATAGCACAACATGGACCTTACCACACCCAACCCCGTCAACGAGTGAAATGGTAGCGCACAAAAAAGCCCTGAAGATTAAGATCACGATGCAAAGCCCGCCAACACCGGCTAAGGCACGTGAAGTCCAAAAACGACAGCCGCGGCTGGTCTTGCCCGCCTTAGTAGGTCTGGGATTGGGAGTGGGCACCGTTCTGGCTTGGTGGGGATTTACTGACGCCAGGACAGACGGACGAGGAAAAGAGGTGGCTCCACTGGATGCGCAACTGATGCTGGACCGGCCCGTGAACAACCCTAGCTCAGCCTCAACTACGTCGGACCAGAAGATCTCCTCCGTTGCCTCTCAGATCGACGAAGCTGAGTCCGAACGCATACCAGAGCGTGAACCCACCCAAGCGCAACCGGAAACCGAACCCCTCGGCCGGGTAGCGCCCCAAACCGCTTCCAAACCAATCCAGGCGGTTCCCATGGCAGAAGAAATCGTTGCCAGCGCTGAGCGTGGATCCGTGGCGCGTGCAGAAGCAGAACCGCAACAGGTGACAGAGAATCCAGTGGATGTGCCTGTGCCCGGACCACAGGCAGCTTCCGAAAAGCTCGCCGCCGTGGCGCCACCGCCTAGCTCCAAAGAATCGGCCACGACGCCGCTCACAAGCGATTCTGCTCATATCGGACGGGCCTTATTCACCAGCGCGATCAAGGGTGGACAGCCGACAGACTCGGAGGGGCCGGTCATTTTTTCCCGCGGAAAGAGCGGTAAGTCTCTTTATTTTTTCACCGAGTTGCGTGGCTTGAAGGGCGAGACGGTGACCCATCGGTGGGAATATCAAGGCCAGACCATGTTTACTATCCCGTTTAAGATCGGCGGCAACCGCTGGCGGATCTATTCAAACAAGAACCTACCGACCAAAATGACTGGTACCTGGCGGGTGGTTGTCGCCGATGCCACCGGCGCCGTGTTGGGGGCGAAAGAATTCCATTATCAAAAGCGCTAGGCGCTTTCGACGTCTAAACGATTTTTTCCGACAAGCGGGGAATTAGCTCCGCGAGGTTGCAGGGACGGGTACGGTAGTCCAATTGATGGCGGATTATCGCATCCCATGCCAGAGCGCAAGCGCCGGACGAGCCAGGCAGACAAAACAAATAGCTTCCGTTTGCAACCCCGGCAAGCGCGCGCGATTGGACGGTGGAAGTTTTAATCTGCGGATAGGACAAGCTTCTGAACAGCTCGCCGAAGCCGTCTATGGTCTTGTCGAGCAGAGGTATGAGTGCCTCGGGGGTGCTGTCTCGCCCGGTTACGCCGGTCCCCCCCGTGATCAAAACCACCTGGATTTGGGGATCTGCGATCCATCCCGAAACCACCGCCCGAATTTGGTAGACGTCATCCGCCACGATACGCTTTGCGACACAACGGTGGCCCGCCTCACCCAAGCGCGCTTGCAATACCCTGCCCGAGATGTCCGTCTCTTCATTGCGGGTGTCGGACACAGTCAGCACGGCGATATTTAACGGAAGGAATTCGCGCGCATTCTCTAAGGTAACTTCGCTCATTACCAGATTCCCTGCCCCGTGACCGCATAATAGGATATAGGAACCCAAGGCCATCCAACAAGCTTGTGCATTCTTATGAGCCCGGCTATGGTGCTGCAACAATTACGGCTGGATAAGTGGCTGTGGGCTGCGCGCTTCTTTAAGACCAGGGCCCTAGCGGCCGATGCCGTTAAAGGTGGAAAGGTGTCGGTCAACGGCGTGCGCGCCAAACCATCGAAAAACATACAGCCGGGCGATGAGCTTCGGCTACGGCGCGGCGCTTTCGAGTACGAGCTCACCGTCCTGG
>JBOHHR010000341.1:0-5844 GCA_050725475.1 Gammaproteobacteria bacterium
TTGGAACGCCTGCGCCGGAGCGCAGATCAACCGCATTTGCCCGATCAATTTGCCGCCTTTGGGATCGCAGGCGGCGTCAAAGGTGGGCTAACCCGCTTGTTCATGAGCCATCCCCCCTTAGAAGAACGCATTGCCGCCCTGAAACAATCTGCATAGCAGATAACCCGAATGTCTCCATCCAAGGAGGTGGCGGTTGTTGTGCCGCATGTACACTAGAGGACGCGAGTCGCGTGCTGGCCGCGAGGGCTCCGCGTTGCTTCTGCCCGCCCGTATAACGGCGGACGGGGACCACAACCGCCAACGGAGCAAGCGGTGCAGCGAAAGATGCGGTTTATGTTTTTTTATTCGCTTTTAGTCGTAGCGCCCATCGTTTTAGTCTCTTTCTTTGACTCCTGTGTGGGGGCTTCTTTGGGTGCGGGCTCTTTGGACTCTTTCTGCGACTCTTTGGTCTTTTTCGGCTGGGTCTTGAAGTCGGTCTCGTACCATCCTGTCCCTTTTAACCGAAACCCAGCGGCAGAAACGAGCTTGCGCAAGGCGTGGGTGTGACAACCGGGGCACTCCGTTTTTGGCAGATCGCCCATCCGCTGAATAATTTCTATCCGCTGTCCGCAGTGATCGCACTCATACTCGTATATCGGCATCTAGGCACTCCATCTCTAAGCTTAAGCACGCTGAACTATAGTATTAGCGTTAGATTCAAGATAGCCAACAACGGCAATAATAAGCGGCGTCGGCCATAGCTCCCGTCCCGGCGACGCTATCTGCATCCTACTTCAGACGCCAACAGCGCGTGTCCGTAGCCGGCACTGTGGCGCTGCATGTTTGCTCATCGAGCACGCCCGCTCAGACAGTCGAGCAGGCCCTGGTCGCTCATCATGGCTTGTAGCCCCTTGGACAACACCGCGTTGATCAGGCTTTCATTTTCTTCGGCACTGGGCGGTGTTAACACATCCTTTCCGAGACGGGCTTGATAGCGACTCTCGAATCGGTTCGCTCCGTTGCTGCAGAGCGCGTTGAAAGAACTTTCCGTGTCGACATATCTGACTACCGGGTTGCCCGAGGGCAGGTAACGGATCGTTTCGATATCGACCGTAAATTTGACGGCTGCACCTTCAGCTTTCGCCGCCAGATGAAAGCCATAACGTCGCAGAACGCCTGATACGGCGTTGCGCACGGCAACGTTTAGATCCCCTCGCGGTTTAATAAACGAGGTCTCGGGATACACGCCCCCGCGGGCCCCGAAGGAGAGATCCTTGCGCGAGTCCGCCACCCGCAAGAATACGCGTTGACCTCGACCGATTTGGTTTTCGTCCACGTCGATCACCGGCAGCACGTCGATTTCCTGCGGGCTGAGGGCGCACGCCGGGATAAGCGCGATTCCCAGCAGCATGACGCCAAATTGTTTAAGCATGACCAAACTCCTGCCAATAGCAAATACTCGAGCTTTGAGCGGCCCGCGGTATAGGGCGTGTGTTTTTAAAAGCGATCAAAAACCATAACGTGATTGACCGATATCCTCGCGTCCTTATAAGAGGGCGCATCTCGAATCGATCGAAGGCCCTTATGCTATCGGCTGCTTTGCTGACCATAGGTGGTAAATTTTTCCAGCACCACGCGCATCTCCTGGTCCGTAAGCAGTTCGCTGCCCCCGATCCTCTCGGTAAGGACGTAAACCTTAGCCAGAAACTCCACTTCTTGCGCCAGATCGTGCGCCTTTTGTAGGTCTTCTCCGGTGGCGATGCTGCCGTGGTTTGCTAGCAGGCACGCTCGCCGGCCGTTAAGAGTGTTGATGATCGCATCCGACAAGGCCTGCGTGCCAAAGGTGGCGTAGGGCGCGCAGGGAATCGAATCCCCACCGGCCACTGCCACCATGTAATGAAACGCGGGAATAGCACGCCGCGCGCAGGCTAAAGCGGTGGCGTAGTGGGAGTGCGCATGCACGATGGCGTTGACATCGGGCTGGGCGCGATAGAGATCGCGATGAAAACGCCATTCGCTAGAGGGGCGCAACTGTCCTGGTTTGGGGGTGCCTTCTTCATTCAGCTCAACAAGTTGTTCGGGAGCAAGTGCCGCAAACCCAATGCCGGTAGGGGTGATGACAAAACCGCCTTTGGTCCTCACGCTTACGTTGCCGGAGGAACCATGGCTTAAGCCACTGTGGCTGAGAGCTAGCGCGCAGCGGACAAGCGCTTGGCGTTGCGCTGGCAGAACCATCGGGTGTTTAATGAAGAAACATAAGGTAAGCGGCGTTTTCGCTTTCCTCCCAATTGGGCAGACCGATATCATCCAAAAAGGAGCGAAAGCTCTTGCGTTCCTCGGGCCTCACCTGGATCCCCATGAGCACCCGGCCCACCGAAGCCCCGTGGTTGCGATAATGGAACAAGCTGATATTCCACCGCTCCCCCACCTCGTTTAAGAAGTGCAGCAGGGCGCCGGGTCGCTCGGGGAACTCAAAGCGATACAGGACCTCGTTTTCCGCCTTCTCCGCCGGGCCTCCCACCATGTATCGGATGTGCATCTTGGCCATCTCATTGTCGGAAAGGTCCACCACCGGGTAGCCCTTGTGGCGCAGATTCGCGATGAGAGTGTCCTTCTCCGTCCTGCCGTGGCGGATCTGTACCCCGGCAAACACATGGGCCTCGCGCGCGTCGGCATAGCGGTAGTTAAACTCGGTGATCGCCCGCGGTCCAAGAGTATGGCAGAATTCGCGAAAGCTCCCGGGACGCTCGGGAATGGTCGCCCCTAACAAGACTTCGCGCTGCTCTCCCAGCTCCGCCAACTCCGCGATATAGCGCAGGCGGTCGAAGTTGACGTTAGCGCCGCTGAATATCGCGATCAACTCCTTTTCCGTGGCCCCGGTGTCGCTTACGTACTGCTTCAGGCCCGCTAAGGCCAGCGCGCCGGCCGGCTCCGGGATAGCCCGCGTGTCCTCGAAGGTGTCCTTCACCGCGGCACAGATTTCGTCGTTGGAGACCTCTAACATTTGGTCTACGCACTGGCTTGCGATGCGAAAGGTCTCTACTCCCACCTGGCGCACCGCGGCCCCATCGGCGAAGATCCCCACGTGATCCAGCACCACGCGTTTGCCTGCCTCTAGCGCCCGTTTCATGCAAGGCGCTTCGTCCGATTCCACACCGATGATCCGGATCGCAGGGTCCAGGTATTTTACATAAGCGGCGATACCCGCGATCAAACCACCCCCGCCAACCGGGACGAAGATGGCGTCGAGCCGGCCCCGGTGCTGCTGCAGGATCTCTTTGGCCACGGTGCCCTGGCCCGCGATCACCAAGGGGTGGTCGTAGGGAGGGACGAAAATAAGCCCCCGCTCCTGCTCCAGCTCATGCGCGCGCTCGGCTGCATCGTCGTAGCTATTGCCGTGCAGCAAGATTTCCGCGCCCAGGCGCCGCACCGCGGTCACCTTTATCTCCGGCGTGGTCTTGGGCATGACGATGAGCGCCTTCAAGCCTAGTTGTTTGGCCGCCAGAGCGACCCCCTGTGCATGGTTGCCGGCGGAGGCGGCGATCACTCCTCGATCCCGTTCCTCTGCATTAAGCGAGGCGATCATGTTGTAAGCGCCGCGCAGCTTGTAAGAGAATACCGGTTGCAAGTCTTCGCGCTTTAGCCACACCCGGTTGTTCAAGCGGCGGGATAGGCCCGGTGCGAAATCCAAGGGGGTCTCGCGTGCGACGTCGTAGACCTTCGCCTTGAGGATCAACTTCATGTATTGTTCGAGCATGAACCCAGCGCTAAACTCGGCACAGTGGTGATTTGCGATAGAGCATATACGAAATGGAGCAGGAAGAAAAAAAGCGCCTTGCCGCCAAGGCGGCGTTACACTATCTCGAGCACGACGCGGTGATCGGGATCGGCACCGGCAGCACGGTCAATTATTTCATCGAATGTCTAGGAGCTGAAAAGCGGCGGATCGAGGCTACCGTGGCGAGCTCTAAAGCCAGCGCCGCCCTGCTGGCGCAACACCGCATCCCGGTGGCCGAGTTAAACGATGTCAACGAGGTCGCCGTGTACGTCGATGGCGCCGATAAGGCCACCAAGCACCTGCAGCTCATCAAAGGAGGGGGCGGCGCGCTCATGCGCGAGAAGATAATCGCGTGCGCCAGCCGCCGCTTTGTGTGCATCGCCGATGAAAGCAAGCTGGTCGGGGTATTGGGGCAATTCCCGGTGGCGGTGGAAGTCATCCCTATGGCCCGGAGCTTCGTCGCGCGACAACTGGTGAAGCTCGGCGGGCAGCCGATCTACCGCAGCGGCTTCGTTACCGACAACGGCAATGTCATCCTCGACGTGCACAATCTGCGCATCACCAACCCAGCCGAGCTGGAACAGGCTATCAATGACATCCCGGGGGTGGTCGATAACGGGATCTTTGCGCGGCGGCGTGCCGATGTTCTATTGTTGGGCACGGAGACTGGTGTGCAGGAATTGAGATAGGCTAGCGTGAGCCGGGCGTTAATTATCATCGGCGTTGTTTTAGTTTTGCTCGGCCTGTTGTGGCCGTTCATCACTAAGGTGGGCTTGGGCAGGCTCCCCGGCGATATCGTCATCGAGCGAGAGAACATGCGCTTTTATTTTCCCATTACCACGGGTCTCCTCATTAGCTTGGTTCTTAGCTTGCTCTTTTGGTTCTTCCGGCGCTAAACGCGCCACCGTACGAGCCGCTATCGCCCGCGGGTTTGGGTCTTTCTTGTGGAAGGGAGACCCGTATATCGTATAATCTCGTCATTTCGGCGAACATGGCGTAGCGGCCTCCAACGACCTTGCCCCTGCCTTACGCAGTAATATCACGCCTGTGTAATAACAATACATAATCGTTGCGAATTTAACCAGCACGGAGCCATCGCTTGCGTTACACCCTGGGCGATGCCCAAAATGGCGCCTCAATGAAACCCCCAGAAAGCGTACGCACACAATTGGGCGCTTGGGTCGCTGGTGCCGCCGGGCCTTTGGTGCACCTGCTTGCGCGCCAAGGAATTACGCCCAACCACGTGACGGTTGCGGGCTGCGCGCTTGCCGTCGGCGCCGCGTTGGTGTTAATGGCTGGCTACCGCACGGGGGCCGGTGGTCTGTTTTTGGTCGCCAGCTTGCTGGACCTCGCGGATGGAGCGCTCGCCCGCCTGACCGGTAAGGCTACGGCGTTCGGAAAGTTCCTGGATTCCACCCTAGACCGTGTAGGAGAAGGCGTAATGCTGGTGGCCATAGCGTATTGCCTGAGTCTGGAAAACAACGCCCCTGCCGTGGCCGCGGCGGTGCTGGCGCTGCTCGGTGGCCAATTAACGAGCTATATAAGGGCGCGGGCTGAGGTTCTAGGCCTCACCTGCACGGTGGGAGTCGCGACTCGGCCCGAGCGGGTGGCCATCATGGTCGCCGGCTTGCTGCTCGATGCACTGGCGATCGCTGTGTACGCCCTCGCGGCGGTAAGCTCCGTCACAGTTGGCCAACGCTTCCATTTCGTCTACAAGCAGTACTACGGGGTGAATGGCGGCGGACCTGAGCAATGAAGCTTTGCGCACCGTGCTCACATCGAGTCAAGCGCCACGGTCTGACCGACGTGGCTCCTCAATGCACGATCCGCCCGTCGACGATCTCGCTCTGCCGGTCCGCACCGCGCGCGATTGCAGGGTCGTGGGTCACGACAATGATGCGGGAGTGTCTGCAGAACATAGTTGACACGGCGACGATACGTGTATATACTCCCATTATGCGTTCGGAAGAGAAGGTAACCATGATCAAATGTCAACAAGTCGCACGACAGTGTGCATGTTTCAACCTTCGCAAAGCGACCCGCGCCGTCACCCAGCTCTACGACGAGGTGCTGCGAGAGACGGGGAT
>JBOHHR010000342.1:0-4688 GCA_050725475.1 Gammaproteobacteria bacterium
ATTGGCTCCCCGGGACGGGCTCGAACCGCCGACCTAGTGATTAACAGTCACCCGCTCTACCGACTGAGCTACCGGGGAACGCAGGGTAAATGGTAGCGACCGCTATGGCTCAGGTCAACGCTGCCAACCGATGCTATCGAGAAAGCGCATGCGCTAAGCGATCCATCGCCCGCTCCAAGGTTTCCATGCCGGTCGCAAACGACAGGCGCAAGTGGCCCGCTGCGCCGAAGGCCGAGCCGGGGACTAAAGCCAGCTTGGCTTTATTCAGGATAAGCTCCGCTAACTCAATATCGCTATGGACGTCATCTAGCCTGGCCATAACCCCGCGCATATCGGGAAAAGCATAAAAAGTACCGGCGCTAGGCAGGCACTTAACACCGGGAAGCTGCTGCAGGCGTGCAAGGACGTAGTCATGGCGAGCGCGAAAGATTCGGCAATGGTCACGCACCAAATCCTGCGGTCCTTCTAAGGCCGCCTGGGCGGCTTTCTGCGCAATGGAGACGGGATTGGATGTGCTTTGCGACTGCAAAGTTGCCATCGCCTCAATCAGCTTTAGCGGGCCTGCCGCGTAACCGATACGCCAGCCCGTCATCGCGTACGCTTTGGATACGCCGTTGAGCACCACGGTGCGGGGCGCGAGATCGGGACAGGGACCCAGGATGTTGGCAAACGGCTCTTCCCCCCAATAAATGTGCTCATAGATATCATCTGAGGCGATCAGGACCTGCGGGTGCTCGCCCAGCACCTCACCCAATTGGCGCAGTTCTTCGCGGGTGTAGGCCCCACCCGTTGGGTTGCTCGGGCTGTTTATGACCAGCAACCGGGTCCTGGGGGTGATGGCACGGGTGAGCCGCTGCGGCGTGAGCTTGAATCGTTCGGCCATGCTGGTCTCGATCACCACCGGATTGGCATCCGCCAGGAGGACCATATCGGGATAAGACACCCAGTAAGGCGCGGGGATGAGCACTTCATCGCCCGGGTTTAGCAGGGCTTGGGTCAGATTGTAAAAACTGTGTTTGCACCCCACGGAAACCAATACTTGCTGCGGTGAATAGTCCAAGCCATTGTCACGCTTAAACTTATCAACGACCGCCTTTTTCAGAGATGGGATCCCTTCCACCGCCGTGTACTTGGTAAAGCCCTCGCGCATCGCCTTTGCTGCCGCTTCCTTGACATGTTCCGGCGTATCGAAATCCGGCTCGCCGGCGGCCAAACTGATCACATCTTCGCCGCTTGCCCGCATCGCCGCCGCCCGCGCGGACACGGTGAGTGTAGGAGACGGCTTGACGCGCAATACCCGTTGGGAAAACGTTAGATCCAAAGTACCTCCCGCTACGTTATGGCCGGAAAAACCGCATTGCACAAAAGCGCTGTACTATACTGGATGTTTGCGTGTGACTGAATCCCCTGGAGCACGTCCTGGCAGGCCCAATTCCAGGCTATGAAAGATTCTTTGGGTACTAATCCCGCAGCAGCGGATGGGCGAGCAGCGAGCGCCGCAACGGATCGTCCTTGGGGAACGTGTCGGCGAGCTGATTGAGCACTGCTGCAGCCACGCGGCGATAGCCTGGGCCTCGGCTGCCGCCCGAGCCGCTGGTGCAGGCTGGCCGCGGTGGCGTAGACGCGCCAAGCGGCAAGGGAAAGCTGGTCGCCTTGCACGATCGCAAGCGCTTGCGCAACCTGCGCTTTGGCCTCGTCAAAAGAGCACCCAGCGATGGCCACCTCGGCCAACAGACGGTGGCCTAAGGCCCAGTGAGCGTTGTCCGGCGGCCACGCGGCCAGTTCACACAAGCGTTGCGCTTCGTCCCGCGCTCGTTCGCAATCACCTTTAGCCAGCCAGTATTCGCCCAGGCTCTCCCGCAGCGGCAGGTAGAAGTTCCAGTCCATGATGAGGTGCTCCTGGTCGATCATGTTCGAGACTGCGTGGAAACATTCCCACGCCCGGGGATAGTCCAACAGGCCGAGATACGCCCGCCCGAGCAGGATCTGGCCCAAGAAGGCGGTGTAGAGATCGCGGTCCTTGCGCATGGTTTGCAAGGCTTCTAGGCAGTACCCGCGCGCGCCTTCGTAATCGAAGGCTTCGGCGTGCAGACCCACATCGTGATGTCGCCGCTGATTCGTGCGCGCAGCGCACGCTACGCTCGCTGAGGAGCGTGCGGTGTCATCGAGCGACCCGGATGTTACGCCCACAAGTCGGCCAGGGAAAAACTGACGGCGTCGAAGGGAGGGACGCTCACCGCGTCATCATCCTTGAGCGTGGCAATCAAAAGCCACGCACCGCCGCGCAACTCGAACGCCTCCAGGGTGCGCGCCAACGGGTCCACCAACCAGGCATGGGCGACGCCGTGGCGGGCGTAGAGCGGTAATTTCAGGATGCGGTCCTTTTTTGCGGTCGCGGGCGAGAGAATCTCACAGACCCAGTCGGGCACCACCTCAAAGCGGTGATCGTCGGGAATGGCTGGCATCCGTTCGCGCCGCCAGCCTGCCAGGTCAGGTACGGCGACCTCCGTATCTCGGACAAAATGCACCTCTGGTTGCGGTACGATCCACCAGCCGCCGGGGCCCCCACGCCCAAAGTCAAACGGTCCGCCGATGTCGATATTCAGACCGCGTTCCGCGATGCCATGCCGCCCCGAGGAGCGGGGCTGGGTGTAAAGTTCGCCATTGAGGATCTCACCGGTCAGATTTTCCGGCAGTGCCAGGAGTTGCTCGTAGAGCGGGAGCGGTTTCAATGCGTGGGGGGGATCCAAGGCGATCTCCACGGAATGGAGTTTAACCATCGGCGCAATGGATGAACCCCAGGAAAACCTGGGTGTCGGGCGGTAGCCTCATTTCCCATCAAAGGCCTTGAGGATACCGTCAGGCAAGGGTGCATTGAAATCATTTGGCACTTTAAACTCTCTAGCGCATAACCCGAACGGACGCAATGTCTTGGCATGTGCGACGGGTTTGACTCCCGCCACGGGGTATCCCCCATCCGGGATGATGAATTGAATGTTTCTCCTGCCTCCACACGCTGAAGGAAGTCGAGCAAATCTCGCTGGATTTCTTCAATGTTAACCACGCGGATAAAAAATATCCCACATATTCGCGGATAAGCATATCACCAGCATCCCGCTTGAGGGATCCAGAAGTATCGCCCAGGGGCAAGCTCGGTCGAGACCACGTTTTCGCAGGACCTACTCAAGGCTTCCTTTTTGAGCGAGAGAAGCCCCGTCGGCGGTGGGCATTCGGTGGGGGTCGCAGCGGCGAGGATCGGCCCCACTAGCGCCCCGAGGCGCCGATGAACGACGGTATCGCGTTCGGTACGCCATCTCGAAGGCGGTCTTGCAATCGGTGCCGATCTGATTAACGGGGATAGTGGGCAGCGCCAGGTACTCATTAGTTGCTCGACTGCTCGGCGATTTTGACCGATCGTGGGTCTCAAGCCCAGTACTTCGCACGCTACGCGAGACCTCCGCGCCGGGGCAGCAGCCAGCTCGCCAGCGCGGGCAACAGCGTGAGCGCGCCAAACATATTCACTAAGAATAGGAAGGAAAGCAGAATGCCCATATCAGCCTGGAATTTAAGATCCGAGAAAGACCAGGTGGCGACCCCCGTGGCCAGGGTGAGGCCGGTGAAGAGCACACCCCTGCCGGTGACTCGTAGCGCCTTGAGATAGGCCGCCGGGAGCGCAGCGCCTAGCGCCAACTCCGTTCGCACCCGGCTCCAGAGATAGATCCCGTAATCCACCCCAATCCCCGCACCCAGCGCGGCCACCGGCAGGGTAGTGACCTTCAGCCCGATGCCGAGGGCAGCCATCAGAGCGTAGGCGAGCAGCGATACCAACGCCAGGGGGACGACTACGCACAGGGTGCCGCCCACGCTCCGAAAGGTGAACAGACACATGAGGGCGATCGCCGCGTTGCTGGCCGCCATCACCCCCACGGTACCGGCGGCGAGCCGGAACTTGAGCCGGCTTTCGGCGAGCCTGCTGCGATAGGCGTGCACCTCGCGCACGATCGCAGTGATGGTCGAGGCCTTGTGATCGGCGGTATAGAGGTAGATCGGCATCACGCTGCAGTCGTTGTTGAGCAGCCCGCTGCTGGTGGGAATGGGGGCTACGGCCTGTGCTAAAGCCGCCCGATCGCGCGGCAGGACACGCCACTTAAGGCCGCCCTCGTTCCAGCCTGCGTGGATGAGCTTGGCCATCATCGGCAGCGCGAGCACCGATTGCACGCCCCCGTTCTGGCTCATGGTCCAAGCGAAATCGTCGATCGCCGTCATCGTGTCATAGTCGAGACATCCTTCGGTGGATGTCTCCGCAAACACCGTCAGCACATCCACACCGATGGAGAACCGGGCGTCGATCGCCTCGACGTCGCGGTTGTAGCGAGAGTCGGCCGCCAGCTCGGGGACGCCGCGCTCTTGATCCCCGATCTTCACCGCTTGGGCCAACCCGGCAGCGAACACAGCGGCCAGCGCCGCGAGCAGCAACACGGGAGCCGCCGGGCCGCGCTCGCCGAGGTGGGCGAGCCCGCGCCACAGGGCTTCGACCGGGTGCGGTGCTCGCTTCGAAACAGCGGCCTCACTCACGGGCACGGCGGACAATAACACCGGCGTCAGCACCTGGTTGGTGAAGATCGCGGCGGCCACACCCAAGCTCGCTGTCACCGCCATCTCGCGGATGATGGGAACGGGAATAAGCC
>JBOHHR010000343.1:0-5682 GCA_050725475.1 Gammaproteobacteria bacterium
TGTTTGGGATCGGTGAGTAAGCGCACGTGGGGGGGCGGAAGCTCGCACAGCGCCGCCCTGACCGGGTTGCCGGTACAGATCGCCTTGCGCTTGCTGGGAAAGGTTTGCGGAAACGCCTCAAGCACTCGGGTGGCGATCCGGGCCAGCAGCTTATTGGTCATCCCGGGGATCGCGTTTTGCTCGTGAATGAGCAGCGGTATGCGCATTACCCACGCCGCTACCCCCCCGGGGCCGGTCACGAATCCGCCCAGACCCAGCACCACGGCGGGACGGTTTCGCGCCAGTACATGCAATGCTTGGGTTAAGGCACGCAGCAGTTGCCAGGGAGCCAGCAGATACCTTTTTAGCCCTTTTCCGCGAATGCCTTGCACCGAGATCGTCAGAAGGCGCAAACCGGCCTGGGGCACCAGCCGTGCTTCCAAGCCTCTGTGGGTCCCTAGCCAGAGCAGGGGGATCCCGCGTTCTTGCAAGTAGCACGCTACCGCCAGTCCGGGGAAGACATGCCCTCCGGTGCCCCCGGCGACGATGAGAATCGGCTTAAGCGCTTCCATGGCTGGGCTGCGCGGCAAAGCCGCTATGGGTTCTGGCCCGCGTTTCGTGATCCACGCGCAGCAACAGTGCAATGGCCACCCCGGTTACGACCAAGCTGTTGCTCCCGTAACTCACCAGGGGTAGGGTTAGGCCCTTGGTGGGCAGCACCCCCATGTTGACCCCCATATTGATGAACGCCTGTAACCCTACCAGAATGCCGACGCCGTGGGCGAGGTAGGCGCCAAACGCCCGGCCGGCGCGCTCGGCCTTAACGCCTATGAGCAGCGCGCGACAGGTGATAAAGGTGAACAGCCCGATAACCGCGCTGCTGCCCAAGAGTCCCAACTCCTCCGCTACCACGGCGAAGATGAAATCGGTATGCACCTCGGGCAAATAGAAAAGCTTTTGCACGCTGTTCCCGAGGCCCACCCCAAACCATTCGCCGCGGCCGAAGGCGATCAGCGCTTGGGTAAGTTGGAAGCCGCTGTGGTAGGGATCGGCCCAGGGATCCGTAAACGACGTCAGTCGCTGCAGGCGGTAGGGGGCCAACACAGCAGTAGCAGCCAGGGCCGAGGCCCCGAGAAAGCCCCAGACAGCAAAGCGGACGAGAGAAACACCGGCCAGATAACTTATGCCCAAGACGGTCCCGAAGAGCACCGCGCAAGCGCCATAATCGGGTTCTAAGAGCAGTAAGAGGCCCATCGCGGCGAGCAGGACAAGGGGTTTCAGGAAAGCCAAGCTACTTTCGTGGCGCTGTGCCAGATAGCCCGCGAGATAGACGACCGCCGCGAGCTTGGCGGGCTCGGACGCTTGCAGCGCGATGGGTCCGAGGGCGATCCAACGCTGACTCCCGTTGACCTCTTTGCCCAAGCCGGGAAGCAAGACCAACCCGAGCAGGAATACCGCCGACAGCGCGAGAAAAACGCTGCTGCGCTGCCAAAACAGGAGCGGGACCCGGCTCACGACCAGTACCAGCACAAGCGCGAGGGAAGCAGCACCCAGTTGGCGCCAAAAGTAATAAAGCGGCCCTCCCGTCTCGCGATCCGCGGTGGGCATGGAAGCCGATGTCACCATTACCAGGCCCAAGCCTACGATAAAGGTCACGCAGGCGATAAGCGCTGCATCCCAGGCGGCCTGAGGTTTCCCTTTCTTAACACCCTTTTTTAGCGGGACTGCTTGCGTCATGTCAGACCATCCCCAGCTGGCTTTTCACTTCACGCATAAACACCTGCCCGCGGTGAGCATAATCGTTGAAGAGATCAAAACTGGCGCACGCGGGCGAGAGCAGCACCGCATCGCCTGCTTGCGCCAAACCCCTCGCAAGCGCTACTGCATCGCCCATGTCTGAGGCCCTTTCCACGGGAACCATCTCTTGGAAGGCCCGAGCGATGGCTGGCCCATCCCGCCCCAATACGACCACCGCGCGCACGGAGCCTTGAGAGGCTGCGGCCAACTCGGCGAAATCTGCCCCTTTCGCGATCCCTCCGGCGATGAGGATGATGTGCCGATCCTCGGCCAGGCCCAGGATGGCGGCGCGGGTCGCCCCGACGTTGGTACCCTTGGAATCGTTGTACCAGTCCACACCACCGTCACTAGCGACCCATTGGCAGCGGTGAGGCAGGCCTTGAAACTCCCTCAAGGCGTGAAGCATGCCGGCCCGCGGCAGATTCGCTGCGCTGCCCAAAGCGAGTGCGCCCAAGGCATTGGCGACGTTGTGCCTACCCACAAGCCGCAACTCCGATACCGGCAGTAGGGGATCCCCGCCGTGGTAAATCCATTCCATTCCCGTTTTTCGGCACAGGCCAAACCGTTGCTCCCCAGGGTCCTGTAGCGAAAACCAGAGCTGGCGCCGGCCCGGTATCGCCATGCGGGCCACCACGGGGTCATCGCCATTGAGCACCATCACGCCATCGCCGTTGAAAATACGCTGCTTGGCGCGGGCGTACTCGCGAAAGCTCAAGTGACGATCCATATGATCGGGGGTGACATTGAGCACAGTCGCCGCCGCCGCATTTAGAGAGTGGGTAAGACCGAGCTGGAAGCTGGAAAGCTCGAGCACGTACAGCGCGGGCTCCGGGGGCCCAAGCAGTTCTAAAGCCGGTATGCCAAAGTTTCCGCCACAGCGGGCATCGATACCCCCAGCGCGCGCCATCTCCGCAACCAGAGCAGTCACGGTGCTCTTTCCGTTGGCGCCGGTGATAGCGAGAACCGGGGCACGCGCATGGCGCGCGAAAAGCTCGATGTCCCCCAGCACCTCTACCCCCGCCGCCAGCGCCCCTTGGATCGCGGGTTCGGCCGGCGAAACGCCCGGGCTTAATAGCACGCGTTTGGCGTTGGATATGAGCCGGCTGTCAAACCCCCCTAACCTAAGCGCGGTGTCCGGTTGCTCCGCGAGCAGTTGGTGGTATTGAGGCGGAAACTCCCGGCTATCCGTGATGGCAAACTCCATCCCTTGGCGGTGCAGAAAGCGGGCACAGGCGAGGCCGGTCGCTCCCAAACCGACGATGACCGTGTCGAAGCTCTGGGCGGCGTTGGGTGATTTTGCGGACACTTGGCGCAACATAACGCTAGCGGATCTTGAGACTGGACAGACCGACCAAGACCAGGATCACGGTAATGATCCAAAAGCGCACGATAACCCTGGGTTCAGGCCACCCTTTAAGCTCGAAGTGGTGGTGTAGTGGCGCCATACTGAAAATCCGTCGCCCGGTGAGCTTGAAAGACACGACCTGCAGGATCACGGACACGGTTTCCACCACGAACACCCCGCCCATGATGAAAAGAACCAGCTCTTGGCGCACCAACACCGCCACCACACCCAAAGCAGCCCCCAAGGCCAGGGCGCCGATGTCGCCCATAAAGACCTGCGCGGGATAGGTGTTAAACCAAAGGAACCCCAGCCCCGCGCCCACGATGGAACCGCAAAAGATGCTCACCTCGCCGACCCCGGCCACATAGGGGATCCCAAGATACTCGGCGAACTTAACGTGCCCGGATGCGTAAGCGAAAATGGCCAAGGCCCCGGCGATCATGACCGAGGGAACGATGGCTAAACCGTCCAGGCCGTCGGTTAGATTTACGGCGTTGCTGGTGCCGACGATGACGAAATAGGTCAGCACCACGAACAAGAAGTGGAGATCGAAGACCAACGCTTTCACGAAGGGCACGATCAATTGGGTTTCTACTGCGGAATTCGCCGTGAGATAAAGAAAGACAGCGGCACATAAGCCCGCGATGGATTGCCACAGGTATTTGTAGCGCGACGGCAGCCCGCGGGGATCACGCCGCACCAGCTTGCGATAGTCATCTACCCAGCCGATAACTCCAAAGGCGAGGGTCACGATCAAAGCCACCCACACGAAGCGGCTTCCGAGATCCATCCACAGCAAGGTGCTGAACATGATCGCGATCAGCACTAGTGCCCCGCCCATGGTGGGGGTGCCGGCTTTTTGCAGGTGCGACTGGGGCCCGTCGTTGCGCACGCTTTGGCCGATGCGGTACCGACTCAGGCGGCGGATCATGAACGGGCCGACCAAAAGCGAGATCAACAAAGCCGTAAGCACGCCCAAGATGGTGCGCAGGGTCAGATACTGAAATACATTGAACCCGGAGTGAAGGCCGGTGAGGTATTCGGTGAGTGTTAGCAACACGGTTGTTCTGCACCCGCCAGCAGGGCATTCACGACGTTCTCCATACGCGCCGCGCGTGAGCCTTTGATTAAAATCGTGAGGTCCTGGTTTAAGTCGCCTTCTAAAGCTTTTAACAACGCACCCGGGCTTGCGAAATGACACCCGCCGGGGCCAAAGGCGGCAACGGCTTGGCGGGAAAGCTCCCCGACCGCGTACAGGCGCTTGACGCCCGCTTGGTGCGCCATCTCTCCCAGCTGGTAATGCAGCGAAAAAGCCGCCGGGCCCAACTCGCCCATATCTCCGAGCACCAGCCAACGTTCTCCGGCGTATTGGCCTAGCACCTCCAAGGCCGCTTTAAAAGAGCCGGAGTTTGCGTTGTAGCTATCGTCCAGCACCCGGCAGCCAGCGCGTCCCGTCTTGACCTCGAGTCGTCCTTGTACCGGGCGCATCGATTCCAGACCTTGCCGCATCGCCGACAGCGGCGCTCCCAACGCTTCGGCCGAGGCCGCCGCGGCTAAGGCATTCAGGACGTTGTGTTTGCCGGGCAAGCTTAAAGTCACGCGACTGGCGCCACTGGGTGTCACCAGCTCAAACGCGCTACCGTGCACGGATAACCCGATGTCGTCCGCACGCACCTCGGCATGGGGGCTAAGACCGAAACGGATGCAGCGGCGTTCGCCGATGAGTCCTTGCCAAAAACTGGCGTAGGCGTCGTCGGCGTTGAGCACCGCCGTGCCGTCGCTCGGGAGGGCGGCAAAGATCTCGCCCTTGGCCTTAGCCACGCCGTCGATAGTGCCAAAACCCTCTAGATGGGCCGGTGCGCATTGGGTAACGCAGGCTACGTTAGGCCGGGCCAGAGCGCACAGTGCGCTGATTTCGCCCGGATGGTTCGCTCCCATCTCCAACACCGCGTAACGGTGCTCTTGGTCGAGCTGGAACAGGGTCAAGGGCACGCCGATATCGTTGTTGAAATTGCCCTGGGTAGCGAGCACTTGCCCATGACCGGCAAGGATGTGGTGCAACATTTCTTTCACCGTGGTCTTTCCATTGCTGCCCGTGATGGCCACAATCGGCCGCTCGAAACGCCTTCGCCACACGCTCGCGAGGACCCCTAGAGCCGCTCGGGTATCCTTAACCAGAAGCTCGCAGCGCATCCTTCCCATGCGCCGTTCCAGCATGGCTCCCGCTGCGCCGGCCGCCCGTGCCTGATCGAGAAAATCATGGCCGTCAAAGCGCGGTCCCCGTAAGGCCACAAAAAGCGCATCCTGCGGGAGTGTGCGGCTGTCGGTAACACAGCCACAAAACAACGCGTCGTCACCGACAAGCACGCCATCTACCGCACGGGCCGCTGCTGCCAACCGCATTCTGATCACCTGCTGCCCTCCGTTAACAGCTCTGAGACCAGCTCACGGTCGCTAAACGGGTAACGCTTGCCGGCAAGCTCCTGATAGGATTCATGTCCCTTGCCGGCGATTAGCACGGTATCGTCTGCGCCGGCGCCCGCGATCGCCTCGTGTATGGC
>JBOHHR010000344.1:0-4236 GCA_050725475.1 Gammaproteobacteria bacterium
CTGTTCTTGCTGCCGATCATCTTGATGTACACCGGCTGGTCGTACTGGGTGTTCCGCGGCAAGGTCCGGGCTGACGCGGGGTATGTACCATGACCCGTAACTGATCGAGCAGCGCAGCCACCGAAAACCCCGTGAAACTCGTCCCTCGTTCCGTGGATCCGTGTCCGGCAATTATCCTTTGTGTCTCGGTCTCAGTGCTCTCGGCATGTTCCAAGCCTGAGTCTGCGAGCCAGGCCGCGGCGGCGCCGCAGGAAGTGATGGTGGTGAAGGCGGTACCCCGCTCGATGCTCATCATCACGGAGGAGGTCGGGCAAACCCAGGCCGTGCAAACCGTAGAAGTCCGCTCACGCGTAGACGGAACCCTCGAGAAGATCGCCTTCGAGGAAGGCAGGATCATCAGCCAAGGCGACCTCATATTCGTGATCGATCGGCTCCCGTTCGAGGCGGCACTGGCGCAGGCCAGGGCGAGCCTCATGCAAGCCCGGGCCGCGCATGTCAGATCGCGTCAGGAGCTTGCCCGCGTGCGCCCGCTCGCGCAAGAGGACGCGGTGAGCCAACAGGAGCTGGAAGCAGCGATCGCACAGGAGGCCGGAGACGAGGCGTCGGGCGTAGCGGCTCAAGCGGCGGTCGTTCAAGCCCAACTGAACCTGGGATATACCACGATTTCCGCCCCGATCAGCGAGCTGGTCGGCAGCACGGAAATGAGAGTCGGAAGCCTCGTCGACCGGAGCCAGACTCTGCTCGCCACCATTTCCGATCTCGACCCGATCTACGTCACGTTCAGCGTCTCCGAGCGCACCTATCTGGAGTGGGTCAAGCGGCATCCTGGAGAGACAGTGGGCGGAGGCGAGGCGGCCAGGGCGATCGAGTTTCGCCTGGTCCTTGCCGACGATTCGCTCTACCCCCATCCAGGGACCTTCGACTTCGCCGATCGCACCATCGATCCCATGACCAGCACGCTGAGAGTGCGGGTGAAGTTGCCGAACCCTGATGAAGTCCTGCGTCCCGGCCAGTTCGTGCGGGTGCGGTACGCGGAGCGAGAGAATCCCGAGGCCATCTTGGTGCCACAACGGGCACTACAGGAAATCTAGGGAAAGCGCTCGGTCTACGTGGTGGGAGCCGACGGCAAAGCCCAGTACCGAGACGTGGTCATCGGCGAGCGCGTGGCCAATGACTTCGTCATCGAGCAGGGATTACAGCCCGGAGACCTGGTGATCGTCGACGGCATGCAGAAGATCCGGCCCGGCGCGCCGGTCAAGCCCGTCCCGCTCGCAGCCGAATCTACACCGTCAGCGGACAGCGCAGCCAGTCAATCCGGGCACTAGCCGTGTTCGCCAACTTCTTCATTGACCACCCGATCTTTGCCGCGGTGCTTTCGATTTTCATCACCCTGGTCGGGGCGATCGCGTTGCTCGGCCTGCCCATTGCGCAGTATCCCCAGATCGCACCGCCTACGGTGCAGGTGCAAACGACTTATCTCGGCGCCGACGCACAGGTGGTGGAGGAATCGGTTGCGACGCCGATCGAACAGCAGGTGAACGGGGCGGAAAGCATGCTCTACATGTCTTCCTTGAACTCGAACGATGGGCAGATGACGCTCACCGTGACTTTCGAGATCGAGCGCGATCAGGACCTCGCGTCGGTGGACGTGCAAAACCGCGAAGCGGTGGCCGAGAGCAGACTGCCCGAGGAAGTCATCCGTCAGGGGGTGACGGTAAGGAAGCAATCCACTGACTTTCTTATGGTCGTGAGCATCGCGTCGCCCGAAAATCTCTATGACAACGTATTCTTAAGCAACTACGCAACGCTGAATATCACCGACGTGCTCGCCCGCGTACCCGGAGTGGGCAGTGTCACCGTGTTCGGCGCGCGCGATTACGGAATGCGCATCTGGTTGCGGCCGGACCGGATGGTGCGCCTCGGCATCACCGCGACCGACATCACCCAGGCGATCCGCGAGCAAAACATTCAGGCGCCGGCGGGCCAAATCGGGCTTCCTCCCGCGCCTCGCGGCCAGGAGATGCAGTATCCGGTGACCGTCCGGGGGCGGCTCTCGCAGGTTTCCGAATATGAAAACATCATCGTGCCCAGCCCGACGGCTCCTTCGTGCGCTTGGGCGACATCGCGCGGGTAGAGGCTGGGTGCCACCGACTACGCCTCCACCGCCGAGCTAAACGGCGCCGCCGCAACCAATATCGGCATTTACCAACTCTCGACCGCGAACGCGCTCGATGTCGCGCAAGCGGTCAAGTCGAGACTCGCCGAGCTCGCCCAAGCCTTCCCGCCGGGGATCGAATACACCATCCCTTACGACACCACACTGTTTGTCAGGGCTTCGCTCGCGGAAGTGCTGAAAACTTTGTTCGAAGCGCTGGCGCATTGCCCTGGTCTTGAGCGCGGTGTTTGTGCCGACATTTTCCTCGGCGGCATCACAGGGCAGCTCTACCGGCAGTTCGCAATCACGGTCTCCGTATCCATCTTGCTGTCGGCGCTCTGCGCCCTAACTTTGAGCCCGGCGCTTTGCGCGCTCATGCTGCGCCCGACAGCTCAAACAAAGCGCGGGCTCCTGGGCCGGTTCTTCGACCTGTTCAATCGCGGCTTCGACCGCTTTACTCGCGGCTACCAGCAGGGAGTCAGGCATCTCATCCGGCACGCGCTACTCGTCCTCGCCACCCTGGCCGTCCTACTTTTTGCGGTGTGGGGCCTATTGAAGGTGTTGCCGACCGGTTTCGTTCCCGAGGAAGACACTGAAGTCACGGTTTACAGCGCCGCAGTGGATGTCTTTTTCGAAGTGGATTTGTGGGGGCGCTTGGCGCGCGCAACGGAAGCCGCGCGGGCGGGCCTGCTCTCGTCGGAATTTGCAAAGCAGACTGTCATCATCTACCCTGATTGGCGATGTGGCGACCGCCTACTTCGATTTGCGCAGCCTCGATCGGCAACTCGACATTACCCGACGCACGGTCAAGACACGTGAGGCGAGCCTTGATCTCATTCGCCGGCGGCATCGCCGTGGAGCGGTTTCCGGGCTGGATGTCTCGCGCGCGGAAAGCGAGCTCGCCGCGGCGCAAGCGACGCTGCCGGAGCTCAAGCGGCAGAGCCTTGCGACCGAAAACCGTTTGCGCATCCTGCTCGCGGAGAATCCGGGTCCGGTTCCCCGCGCCGGGCGCCCTCTAGCCGAGCAATTTCCGCCGCAAGTGCCGGCCGGATTGCCCTCGTCCCTGCTCGAGCGCCGGCCCGACCTGCGCGCCGCCGAATACAATCTCGTCTCCGCCAACGCGCTCATCGGCGCGACCAAGGCAGCGCTCTTTCCAACCATCTCCTTGACCGGGCTCCTCGGGGGTGAGAGCCGAGCACTCTCCGATCTGTTTATCGGGCCAGCCAGAACCTGGTCCTTGGGCCTCAGTTTGCTCCAGCCTATCCTCAACGCCGATGCGAGCCGATATCAGGTGGAAGCGGCCAGAGCGCGCACCGAGCAGGCGCTTCAGCAGTATCAACAAACCGTGCAGCAGGCTTTCAGGGAAGTGTCCGATGCGCTCAACGACACCGCGCAATTCAACGCGGTGCACGCAGCGCAGCAGGAACAAGTGCGGGCGCTTTCAAGATCTTCTCGACTCGCGCAATTGCGCTATGCGAGCGGCTATTCGTCCTATCTCGAAGTGCTGGATGCGAATCGTGAGTTGTTCGCCGCCGAATTGGCTTTGAGCCAGGCGCAACGCAATTCCTTGGTTTCAGTCGTGCAACTCTACCGTGCTTTAGGCGGAGGATGGATGGAAAGTGAAACCTCGCACGCAGTCAGTGAAGGATAGGCAACGTCGGGATAACCGTCTACAGTGGTTACCCCCGCGGTAGGACTGTGGCAAACCTCCCTCTCACCGCCTGCCGTGAGACGCCTACTGCTGCCCGGGCAGGTTTGTTCGTATGCCATGCTTACCATCTGCTCAACCATGCACATCGCAGAATATCCGGGGAAACGCGGAGTCCGACGATAGTTTGAACGGTAACACTCACAGAAAGGAGTCAGACCATGCCCGCATTCAACAAAGACATCTTCGCGCTGGCGCAGAAGAACACCGAGTTCAGCTGGCGTTCGTCACCGAAGCCATGGACTTGCTATGAGCTTGCCAAGCGTAACGACAAGCGCCCCGCGAGTATACTGGGCGCGACGTGAGGAGCGTGCCCCTAAGGCGCGAGACGGTAAGTCGGCAGGAACAAAGCTGGCACGTAGATGGTCATCAT
>JBOHHR010000345.1:0-3137 GCA_050725475.1 Gammaproteobacteria bacterium
CACCAAGACCATCGGATCATCGCCGACCTGACATGGAACACGTTCCGTGACCACCTGATCGTGGAATATGAAATACCGAAATATGACGGCGGCCTAGGATCACCCAATCTCTTTATACCCATCTCCCAAGCGCTGGCGCAAAGGAAAGTGGAAGGCTTGATGAGGTACTTCGCCAGCCAACGGAATAAACGATGGTTCACCGAAGACACTTTCTACGGGCTAATGCGTCTGCGCGGCGTCGAGTGCAATGCAAGTTATGCCGAGGCTTTCTATTGCAGAAAAGCCGTGTTTTTGTAGAACGCAATACTTGCCTGGGAGGGATTGCTTGCTCGAATTCCTTTTGGCCATCATCATCGTGGGAATGCTCCTGGTCACGCAGACCGATCCACCAAGTGGACACGGCGGTTTCACGGACGGGCTACAGATCGAAGATAGCGAGAGGGTTATAGCGGTGGTGGTGAGCACTGTCCGCGGCATGTCCCTCGGGCAAGTGGGCGCCTCGTTTTTGGAAGGCGTCTTGGCGGCCATAGGTTTTTTTATCGCCGGGGTACCCGGGGTGGTATTGCTTGTTTTACTGACCTTCCTCGTCGCCGCGGCTCAGATCCCCCAGTTACTCATCGTTATCGCCCCTGCGGCTTTATGGCTGTATTTCCAGGGTGAGGAGGGATGGTCCCTGTTCCTCCTGATCTGGGCCCTCGTGACCATAGATTTCCACCGCGCAAGCGTAGTCTCTTGCCTTTGGACTTCGACCGGATTGCTACCAAACACACCAACGGCTCAACGCCTGGTCAACTATCTAGCTTCTGCGGCAATCCGTGGCGCAACGTGAAGTCCAAGGATCCTAAAGCAGGCTGCGACTTCCCAGATCCCCATACGGCCCATGGCATTTTTCCCTTAACATACAAATCGTCAAACATTTTTTTCTCTTTGAAGGTATCCATGCAGGCCCAGAATCCGGGATTCTTGTATGTGATCAAGTGCTGCGCGGAGATTAAGCGCTGGAAAGGCTCCATTACCAACTCCTCGCCTGGGCGAATGTAATCAAAGATTTCTTTTTTAAATATGAAAAACCCGCCGTTTATCCACAGGTTTCCTCGATGGACTGGCTCTATATTCGTCACTAGCCCATCGTCCTTCATCTCCACCATATGAAAGGATTGAGAGGGCTCTACGCTTAGGAAACTCGCGACCTTGTCGTAACGGTAAAAATGATCGATGTAATCCGGTAAATGCAGATTACTAAGGCCATCGCTGTAATTCGCCATAAAGACATCGTCGTCTCCCAAATAATCCTTTACGGCTACGAGTCGTTGACCGATATTGGTATTCAGACCGGTATCCACGAACGTGATCGTCCAATCCGAGATATCGCAATTGTAGAGGTGCACTGCACGCCCACCTTTGGATAAAACGAAATCATTGGACAGGCATTCGTTATAGTTGAGGAAATATTGCTTGATCACATCGCCCCTGTAGCCAAGACACAGAATAAAATCGGTGTAGCCGTAATGAGCATAGTACTTCATGAGATGCCACATAATGGGACGATATCCGATCTCTACCATGGGTTTCGGTATGGTCTCGGAGTATTCTCTAAGTCTTGTGCCTAGGCCGCCACAAAATAGCACCACTTTCATTTGTTAGCCTCATCTACTCTCTAGTTATAATTTGACCGTTGTTGCTAAACTGCAAAGTAGCAGCCGCTGGCTTCCGGCACCGGTGAGGTCTTATTCGGCAACGCGCGCCATAATTCCTGCTATCAGGCGGTGCGGAAAATCAGCTGGCTATGTAAGCAAGTTTAATGCCATAAAACATTCCACGCCCTAAAGGCGAAAACGCGTCCACATTCGTTGCGGATCTATGCTTTTAATATCGCAAGGGGCATAAGGAAATTGAGCGCCGAAGGACTGACTATCTTTATAGGGTTCTCCGCCAAACAACCCCGAGCGAGTTGCCTCATAATAGACTGCGAGGACAGCTACAGGTCGGACCGACCGATCCTTGGACGCTGTTCATGCAAGGAATGATCAAGCGGGGCGTCATCGCTCCGTCGTTTGTCGTCAGCTATTCGCACAGCGAGCAGGACATTGAAGTGACCGTGGCCGGCTCTGCCGAGGTCCTGCGGATCTACCGAGGGGCGCTAGATCACGGCGTCGAGAGATACCTCGCTGGTCGCCCGGTGAAACCCATTTTCAGGCGCTATGCCTAGCCGTTCGACTCCTTCCCTGTTGGTTTCAGCGCCGGTGCCCGAAAAGGAGCGCGTGGCACCGACGGTCGGCACGTTCAGTTCAGTGGCCCTGATCAGCCCAAGCGGCCACGGCAGAGGCGATCGTCAGTACGGACTGTCGCAGGCGTACAAGCGGATGGATAACAAACAGGCGGCCGCTGAAGTGGACGAGATCTTGGACAAAACCTGGGTGGCGGACGCGGGCATGCTGGATATGACGCGGATGTAAGATCTAAAATGGGTATGCCCTTGACTCCAGCTACCGCTATGGGTGGGAGGTGCCGACCTTCCGGCGACCGCATACGTCCTTGCTTGACCACGTAGTAAGCGGGTAGTCGTCCATGACCGGGAAACACTATTGGTGGGGGCAACTGGCAGTCGGTCAAGGGCATATCCCTTAAGATTAAACAGTAGCCAACTCCCTGGACTTAATCAGAGGTTCCTTTAAGGACGAACCTGCAACCAAAACGTCACCGGCCCATCGAGCCACCTGCATGTTCGCCCCGAAGCGCCCGCAGGCGACGTATGTCGGGGACCGCTCGGCGCACTGGACCAGGTAATCAAAAAGCCGTCTTCCCTCATCCGGCGTAGCCGCGGAGGAAAAGCTCGGCCGCATGCCCTTTTTCGTGTCGGCGGGCAGGGTGAACTGGGGAACGAGCAGCAAACCGCCAGCGATATCGCGTACGCTCAAGTTCATCTTGTCGTCCCGATCCGAGAACACCCGGTAACCCAACAGGCGTTGTAACAAGCGTTCTGCCTGCGCTTCGCCGTCCCCGCACTCCACCCCGATGAAAACCAGCAATCCTCGGCCGATAGCCGCAATCGTCTGACCCTCTACCCGCACCTCGGCTTCGCTTACCCGCTGCAACAGTCCGATCATGCGCTCGCGGCTCGCGAGGCGCGTTTGCGC
>JBOHHR010000346.1:0-4550 GCA_050725475.1 Gammaproteobacteria bacterium
CAAGCAAAGTGCTTGTCTCAAGAGCCAGCGGTTGAGACACGTGAGTGCCGCGTGATCGCCATAAAGCGGCTAAGCGGTTATGTATTAGAGCTGCGGCTGGAGCCGGACCAACGCTTATACTACCGCCCGGGACAATACATCGAGGTGCTAATGGCGGAGGGGCGGCTGCGCCCATTTTCCATAGCCAACGCGCCATACGTCAGTGGTGTGCTGGAGCTGCACGTCAGGTTTTACCACGACGGACTCTTTTCTCGGTTTGCATTTGCGGATTTGCGCGAGGGCGAAGTACTGCGGATCAGAGGTCCATACGGCCACGTACGACTGCGAGAAGAAGATGACAGGCCGGCGATTTTTATCGCCGGCGGAACCGGGTTTGCGCCCATTAAGAGCCTGATCGAGCAGACACTAAGACGCGCCACCGAGCGGCCCCTGTACTTGTATTGGGGCGCGCGGGTGCCCCAAGATCTGTATATGGACGAGCTCCCGCGGGCATGGTCGGGCACGTACCCCTGGTTCCGCTACGTGCCCGTGCTCTCCGAACCCGCACCCGGCGATCACTGGCGCGGAAGGACGGGCTTAGTACACGAGGCGGTGTTACAAGACTTTTCCAAGTTTTCGCTTTACCAAGTCTACGCCGCGGGCCCGCCGCTTATGGTGCAGGCGGTTCAAGAGAGCTTGTTTGCGCGGGGGCTAAAGCAGGAGTGCTTTTTTTCTGAAACCTTCGAGCCGGCGAGCGACGGGCCGTGGCCGTAGCTAGGCGCCAGTCGGACTTAGGAAGAACCTACTGCGGCGGTGGGAAATTGGTCCATATTTCCGATCATTTTCGTTAAATAGAACTCGCTATTCGCCTCAAATGATCGAAAAACTGTCCTCGATTTCCCCCGCGCCTCGCTACGGTTCCCTAAGTCCGACAGCCTCCTAGGCGAACCGTTAACCAGGCTGCTGTTTGCGCCAGGCAACGAGCGCCTCCACCACCGTGTCGGCGCTGGGCTCGGGGATCTGAAGCGGCGACTCTTTAAACCCAAGATAGCGGGCCAGTGCCGCCATGCGTGTCCCGACCACTAACAAAGGGGTTGCAAACAAGCGCTCAGCCTCCCGCGCGGATAACATCCTCACCAAGGCGCGCAAGCCATCGGTGCTGGTGACCAGGATGATGTCCAAGCGGCCTTGCTCCCAATGCCTGGACACGAGCACGGGGTCGGATGGCGCCAGCACGCGGCGATAGACTTGAGCGTATTCCACCTGGGCGCCGCGTTTTATCAAGGTCTCGGCCAGAAGCTCGCGCCCACCCCCGCCCCTGAAGATTAGGATCCGCCGTCCCGATACGGGCGTCTCTTGCAGCTCAGGTATGGAAAGCAGCCCTTCGCTGCTGGGATCATGCGGCGGATAGCGCGCTTGGGGGACGCCTAACGTCTGCAATGCGCGGGCGGTTCCCCGCCCGACAGCGAAAGAGGGGTGGCTGCTCGGGTCAAATCCTAGGGCACGGATCAGTTTGACCCCAAACTGCGCCGCGTTCTCGCTCACGAATACGATCAAATCGAACTCGTCAAGCCGTTTTACGGCCGTCTGCGCCTGCTTTCCCTGAGTGCGGTCCTCGATGCTCAAGACCGGCCACCGGATCGCGTTACCGCCCGCGGCTTCGATAGCCTGACACACGCTATCGGTCTGGTGCGCCGGGCGGGTGACCAGGATCCATAGCTCGCGTAGCGGTTTTTGATCCGGCATGGTATGCAAGTGGTTTTGCGTTCGCACTACCTCAACTCTATCTACATTACGAATCCCCCGGATGCAGGGCTTTGCGAAGGTGTCGCAGCAACGCCTCCACGTCGTCGATTTTCTTCAAGATTTCAGGGTCGCCTTTGATCTCCTCGAGCGCTGTCCACGGAACGCGCTTCATCGCATCGACCAGCGCTTCCAGCTCACCCGAAAGGCCATTCGCTCGTTTCTTTTCCAACGGTGCAACGCGCAATAGCGCCGAATCGATGCCCCCGTCCCGCCTGATAAAATGATCCTTGGCGACCGGATCTCGAAGTATCTTGCGCAACTGGCGAAGGTCCTTCGAGTTCGTGATCTGGCTGTGATTGACCTTGTCGATGACCGCATCCATCACTGTCGGCGTCAGTAGTTTCTTGCTAACCCCCATGAGTTCGCGCGCCCACGTAATCGCGGCCCCCGGTTCTCGGAGGTTGGTGAATTTTTCTGATACCTCGTACACGTCGACGAGCTTATCAAGCTCACGCACGGTGAGGCCCAAAATACTCGCTGCGCTCGCCCGTCCGACAAGGTCGACCAGGCGGTAGGCCACCATCTCCTTCTCCTTGGAATCCCACTCCTTCCGTTGCCGGTGAATGTAAATCCATACCCGTAGTCGCTCGTTGTCCGAGAGCGTTCGATCGGTGACCTCAACGGGAATGCGGCGAAACTGCTCCTTGCCTTGGTCGACCAAGACCATCGAGTTGGTCCATCGGCGGTCCCCGTCAATTATGCGAAACTTTTCCGGTAGGGTTGGATGTGGCTCCACCAAGAGATGCTCGAAGATCCCCTCATTCGCTTCGATCTGTCGTTGCAGCTCAATGTCCTCCTTGGGTCCCAAGCGCGGCTGTTGCTCGTTGGGCACCAGGTCGTCAATGTCGACCGTGGTGCGATAAGTACGCAAAATGTTGCGCCCTAGCCGACGCTCCTGCAAACCAACGACGGGTGCTTTCTTTTGTGCTTCTGCGCGGGAAACGGAAGCCTCGGTGCTCATAATCAACCCCCACCCTCAATGATTTGCTCGATCTCAAAATGCAGTTGTCCCTGAATCACTTTCTGAACGTTCCGGATTAACAGACCGCGTTTCTTCCAGGTGTTGTCATGTGACTTTTTTTCCGCGATCTCAAGGTCCAGCATGTCCTGCGTGAGTGTGTCAAAGTGCTCAAATAGCTGGTTGCACCGCTCAGAGTTGATGAATTCGTATAATGCGGCGGTTTTTTCGTCGCGTTCCCGGCCGCCCAAGCGCAGGCGATATGCCTGAATTATGTGCTCGCGTAGCATTGTTACAACCGTCACCGCCCGCGCTGGATTAGCTATTAATACGCCGTCCTGGACATCTAGCTGGTTCTTGCCCGCTGGGAACACCCGAGTCGCGAGAACGGCGTGCTCGGCTTTGGCCGCTAACTGATCCTCGCGCAATTTAGTCACGAACTCGGATCTCCACGCCTTGTGATTCTTGGAGTCGTAGACGATGCGCCCACAGGACTCGCCGTTATAAACGACCTCATGACAAATGTCGGCGCCCGCTACACCCTTATCGATGCGTTTGATCCGATCATCCTTGAACGCCCCGCGGAGCGTCTCGAATAGATCGACCTCGGCACCTTCACCTAACTCCTGGGCCGTGTTATTCTGGAGTTGGCGCTGCATCTCTTCGAGTTTTTTCTCAAGCTTCTGCCGCTCTTCAAAGGCCTTGGCCTGTTCTTTCTGCACCGCCTCTGTTTTACCTCGTTCCAGCAGTTCGCGAAGTTGAGATAGTTCCTTCTGCAGGCGCTCGTCCCGTTCGGCCTTCACGACTTCGAGTTTCTCTTCGGCTGCTTTTTTCGCGGCCTCGGCCGCGATTACCTTGACCATCACGACCGCTTCGGCTTGTGTTTTGGCGTCTTCACACGCCTCTGCCTCGCGCTTCATCGATTCCGCTTTCGCCTGCGCTAAGGCAGCGGCGGCATCCTTTCGAACCCGTTCCGTTTCCGCCTTAGATTTGGCCTCGCTGGCGGCCTTCTCCTCGACAAACCGTTCTCGCAGCAATTTTTCCTGGGCCGCTGACCGTTCGCGCTCTCTTTCCTGGATGCGAGCACGAATCTCATCGGATCGCTCGTGCGGGATCGGTTGATCACACCAAGGGCAACGCTCACTGGTCACATGAGGGTGTGGAACGCGGGATATGGAAAGTTCAGATGCCATCGGAGAACACCAAAAGGTTTAAATAGGACCTAATATATCCTATAATGGTTCTTTGTCAATGGTACGATCGGCGCACTCTCCTTGACGGGCAAGCTGATGGTCCTACCCATGGTGCCCGGACCTCAGGATCCAGCATTTCTACTCTGGCCGGGACTTCGACCCGGGGCTCCGGGTCCCGGCGGGTCTGTTATACTCTGTGTCCATCATTACGACCCCTGGCGCAAGCAGTTTATGACTGCGACTTCGGTTACTGTTTTTGGGGGCTCTGGCTTTCTCGGCCAGCACATCGTCAAGCGCCTCGCCGCCCAAGGCGCCCGCGTGCGCGTAGCCGTGCGCCACCCGCATGCTGTCGTTGGAGCCCTTTCCGATAATGGGCGAATAGTTGCTGTCCGGGCCGATGTGCGGGAAGAGAAATCGGTAGCCCAAGCGATTGAAGGTGCCGAGGCAGTAGTAAATGCGGTAAGCCTTTACCTCGAGCGAGGCGATGCCACCTTCGAGGGAGTACACGTTCGGGGAGCCGTCAACGTAGCGCGGGCAGCGGCAGGGGGGCGCGCCGACCGACTGATCCATATCTCCGGCATCGCGTTTAACCTTGGCCTCGATAACGCGGCTCT
>JBOHHR010000347.1:0-4647 GCA_050725475.1 Gammaproteobacteria bacterium
GCCAGGCACCGAATCAGCCGGAGACCTTTGAGTAAAATGAAACGCAAAATCGATTCAGCCATGGGGCGTATCATGTACGGACGGCGGCTTGCGACCGTCGAACCTGTATTCGCTAATATCACTCGGATGCTGGGGCTAAATCGTTTCACTCTGCGGGGTAAGCGTAAAGTGAACACCCAGTGGCTACTCTATTGTTTGGTCCACAACATCGGAAAGATCCACCGCTATGCGCCGGGATGAAATTCACGGTGATCGCAAAAGGCATAATGACCATCCCGGAGCAACATAAAACTCGCCCTAAGTTTGAGGTGATATTTCGATGCGTGAGTAGCCGATCATGCTTACACGATTTGTAGTTAGTCCGCCTCATAAGCGGATTTTTCGACAGACTCGTTTGGTTTCACGTATGGAAGCTTTTGCGAAGTTTTTTTCCTTGTCAGGATTGGCTATGGATATTGTCGTGCTGCATCGGCGAAATCCATCTCGAGCTGACGGGATTGCGCCCGTCAGTCAAGGGCGAGGGTACCAAGTTATGGGCCTTGCCCGTCCCTACCATTGTATAAATATGGCCCGCGACGTATTCGTGCTTCACCGGTCAGCTCAGACTCCAGATATTCTTCGCCATTTTGTAATCCTCGGTCAGAAAACTGGAACGCTATTCGGCTCAACAGTCCTGTGCCGGAAGCGAGAAAAACAACCGCGCGATCTGGCAGACAAACCCTGGCAATAACGGCGTCTCCAATGTATCCTGCGCATACAGTGTCGCTACCAGTCCTAGCGCGTCCTGCTCACGCCGATACACCCCGATCTGCTGCCGCATCCAATCCACGATCCAATACTCTTGCACACCCCGCCGCGAATAGAGTTTAAGCTTAGCTTGCCGGTCGCGGCGTTCATTGGCAGCGCCCGGAGAGAGCACTTCAACGACCAGTTCTGGCGCCACCTGGAGATGGCCTTTTTCGTCCAACCCGGAAGCGAACCGGTCGCGACTGATCCAGACCACATCGGGCGCGACATCGTCGTCTTCGGCGAAAATCAAACCGGGGGCAACATTGACCACCCCCGCGGCCGTGACTGCATTCCAGTCATCGAGAAACTTAAATAGCCGGCCGCAGGTATATTGGTGCTCCCATCCCGGTTGTCTGTACATATGGAGCTCTCCCTCGATCAATTCATAGCGCTTGCCATCTTCCGGCATCAGTTCTAAGTCTGCTGAAGAGAATTTGGTGGATTTAGTTGCGACTGTCATAGCTGATGATCCATCTCGCCCAAACAATTACATCTTACTCCAATGGCCGGATTCCTGCCAAACACACGACCAAAGCATCAACTTGCTGTTACTGACAGCGGTATTAATCGCCTTCCTCGTGACTACGAACGCCGAACTTTCGTAACTCTTTCGCACATAGGTGATCACCGTGCTTACACGCACGCCCAGCCGTACCGCAATCGCACTGTGCGTTAATCCCTCAGCCAGCAATAAACACGCTTCCTCCTTCTCCCGGGAGATAAGGGTTTTAATGCAATTGGTTCCTGATATTGGATCGTGACCCCGATCAAGGCATCGTCAGGCGGTACGCTGGTTAATGCCTCTCTAGAGGCGATATTGGTGGCTGGCGTCTCGAGCCGATAAAGCCAGAAACACAAATCGTGGGCGATGAAGTCATGGATGGATCGGAGATCGGCGGCATCGTCGGGTAGTTTACCGATGGTCTCCAACGTCGGTTTGGCCGTGTTCCTGGTGACGCTCGCGAGCTATCACATCTTCACCTCCTTTTATTATTCCTAGGCCGATGCCGTTCGTCTCCAAATTTTTATCGTCCACCGTCTTGTCCCAGACCGTATTTTTTCATCCGGTAGCGCATGGCCATGCGGGTCGCTCCGAGCTGGCGGGCTGCTTCCGATACGTTGTGGTCACAGCGTTGCAAAGCCTTTTCGATCAGCCGCCTCTCGGCTTGATCGAGCGTCATCTGCTCCCACGGCTCGCTGCCAGCAGCGGTGGCTGATTCCGGCGCCGATCGCGGTAACGTGAGCGATTCTTGCGTGATCGCTCCGCCGCTGCTTAACAGCGCCGCCCGCTCGATGAGGTGTTTGATTTCCCGAACGTTGCCCGGCCAAGAATAACGCAATAGTGCATCCCGTGCGGATCTCGAGAGCAACAAGCTTTTTAAGCCGTAGCGCTTCGCGGTCTTCTCGACAAAATATTCAGCCAATAAAATCACATCCTGGCCGCGCGCGCGCAGCGGCGGCAATTGCAGGCTCATTACGTTCAGGCGGAAGTAGAGATCGGAGCGCAGCTGTCCGCACTGCACCATCTCCTGCGGATCACGGTTGGTCGCAGCGATAAACCAGGCCGCGACCGGCCTCTCTCGGTTGCTTCCCAAGGCGCGTACGCTACGCCTCTCCAATACGGCCAAGAGCTTGGCTTGCAATTCCAGAGGCAGCTCCGCTATCTCGTCCAGAAACAAGACCCCATCCTCGGCCGCCTCGATGAGGCCAGTGCGAGCGCTATGGGCATGGGTAAAAGCCCCCTTTTCATGCCCGAATAATTCGGCCTCAATCAAATCTCTAGGCAAGGCCGCGCAGTCCACTTGAACGAAAGGCCGCCCAGCTCGTCCGCTGGCCCTATGCAAGAGCCGCGCAACCACGTCTTTGCCGGTGCCGGTCTCTCCCAACACCAGCACGGTCGGCGGAATGGCTTGCACCGATCCACACAAGGCAGCGATACGGTTTATTTGAGCTCGGACCTGCGCCATCTCAGGGGCTTCACCCAGAAGTTCCACCTCTGAAACCGCGTGTTGTTCACGGGTGCGGGAATACTCCAGTTGTTGGGCAAGCTTTTTTTTGTTCAGGATGCGCTCGACCGCGGCCAGCAGTTCGTCCAAATCGATGGGTTTTTTAAGATAATCCTCCGCCTTGAGCTTCATGGCTGCCACGGCATCCTCCAGCTCGGCATAAGCGGAGAACATGAGCACTGAGATCAACGCGCTGTAGCGTTCGCGCAAGTCCGACAGCAGGTCCAGCCCCGAACCATCGGGCAGCCGCATGTCGAGCAATACCAGGTCCGGAATGCGCGCTTCTACCGCCCGCCTTGCACTCGCCAGATCGGGCGCCAGCTGGCTATCGTAGCCAGCCCGCGCCAAACGCTTGGAGATGGCCTTGGCGAACAGCTCCTCATCTTCCACGATGAGTATGTGTGGCTTGATGGGCGTTTGCCCAAGTTGGGCCGCGTCCGGAAAATATTCCATTAGGGTTCTACCTTGGGGCGGGCTTCGACCACAACCCGGTTGCCTCCGCACGCGCGCTGCATAAAGTGCAATTCCCAACCATGCGCTCTAAAGATCTTGTAGGCTACCGGGATCCCCAGCCCGGTGCCAAATCGCTTGCTAGAAGGACCGGGCGTGAGCTCAGAGGGTTGGGGTTGGAATGGCATTCCCGGCCCTTCGTCTTCGATCCAGATCTCCAACGCCGTATCGCCTTGGCGTAGGCTTAGGACGATCTGACCCGAGGGCGGGGAAGCATCGACGGCATTCGACAGTAATCCATAAAGGGCTTGCTCGGTCAAATCGACATCCATTAAAAGCTCGTGTTCGATCTCCCATCCCTGCTTTTCGATTCGCAAGCGCTTTTGCTCTAACTTAGCACTCAGCAACCCTAGCACTGCATCCAGCACGGCTCGCGGATCCTTGTGCACGAAGCGTGCTTGCAGCGGATGCAGGTAAGACACCAATGCGTTGATCCAGCGGCCCAAACGATCGACGGTTTGAATAAGGTCGTGTTTGATTTCGCTTATCTCTTTCGGACCCTCCGCATGTTCTAGGAGTTGCGCGCTGGCGCGTATGCTGGCCAAAGGATTGCGCACGTTGTGGGCGACGACCGGCACCAAAGACCCCAACGCCGCTTGTTTTTCCTTTTCCACCAAAGCATCCCGGCTTTGCGCTAGATCTCTGGCCATCTGATTGAGCGCCTCAGTCAAGTTGGCCACCTCGGCGGCGCCACGCACCGGAACCTGGTAGTGCAAATTCCCCTCGCGGATCTGCTTCGCTCCTTCTATTAAATCCGAGATCGGACGCACAAATCCCTGCTGTACACTGCGGCGCGATGTGAGCAACAGCGCCGCCGCGAGTAAAACCGGTACCGGCATCAGCAACGGCGCCAAACGCGACCAGAGTTCGCGCCTCTGGTGCAGTTTGGCATGCTTGGTTTCCAACACCTCGTCGAGCCCGCTGAACGCTTTCTCGAAACCACCGACCATCTGCTTCTCGTAAGAGGGGTTCAGGATCCTCATCCGAACCGTGCGATTGATCACGTAGGGATCGGCGAAAATAGCGTTCATGTCTTTCTGGATAACGCGGTAGGCGAGTTGCAGCTCTTGGATCGCCATCCCTTCGTTGCGAGTCTGGCTGTTTTGCCGTAGGGTGTTGAATTGCTCGTCGATGCGCCGCGAATAGCTCCTGTACAAGCGCATAGCGGCCGGATCTTCCATTAAGCGCGCTAAGGTGACTTCTTTGATCTGACGGAATAAATCACTGCGGATCCGCTGCGCGGTGTAGGCCAGATCGTTCAGGCGAACGGACTCATCGGACGTCTCCTGCCAGAAATACCCCCAAGCATACCCCAAGGCCCCAGTAACGATGATCAAAAACA
>JBOHHR010000348.1:0-6610 GCA_050725475.1 Gammaproteobacteria bacterium
GCTAGCGCTCGCCCGTACATTACGCCTATGACCACCGCGGGCCCGCAGCACGAGCTGCGCTCGCTCCTCGGCACTTAGCTCCACTTTCTTGGACATCTTCAACCTCCGTTCGCACTTCAACTATCACATTACCTCGTGTCCATAGAAAGCGGAGCAATACATTGTCATCCACGTTGACGAGCACCCATGCGGGAATGACCGAAGTGTCGAGTCCACTGGGTCATGCCCGATCCCATTAATTATCCGATTATCCGGATATGTGGCTGTCAGATGAAGCGTGGGATGCGGTCTCATCGAGGTTTTCGCACTCCTCGCGATTCAAGCAGCAATGGCCCAAACCCGACTTGGTGTCTGTTTGCATCAGCCCCGGATTCATTGACGAGCGTCTCAGCAAGACGTTGGTGCAGAGGATGAGGGACTTGGGGATGGTTGCACCTAACAGCGATCAACCAGGACATGCCCGTTCGGCGCACCCATCACGCACGGTCGTCAAAGCCCACTCGCGCCGTTGAGGGGATCGCCAGGTTCACCGAATCGCCTTTCAGTGTATCCGTCGTGACCCCTTCGCAACTCTTTCCGCTACCCCGTTGTTTTAGCTTTATCACTTCGCACAAACGCCGCCTTGTGCCCGTTTCTTTTACGACAGATCGGCCATATAGCATACCTTGCAGTCTATCCCTCTTTTCTTTACCCTTCAGAACTGGCGGTAAAGATCTGGGGCAGAACTTCGCGGCAATCATCTCCCTCGATCAGCACGAGATCCCCTTGCTTGCTGCGTAGTAAGGAGTGATGCCCCGCAGCCCATACGATGCCATGACAACTGCAGGCCATCCGCTTCGTCGTTTTTCAGGAGCTTGTTAAGTCGCTTTGTTCCATATCAGTCCTCGCCGATGGGGCACTCGCCTTTGGGTAAGTCGTATATGTGCGTAACGAGCGTGAAAAACGTAGCAGCGGCTCGATACCCGCAGATTCGGCCCCTTCGCACCACTCCGTTAACGCCAGGCGCAATGCTTCAAGACTTGCGGTTTTGTTCCCAAAAAGCGCTGCTAAACTCAATTTGAACCGGTAGACGCTTTCAAGTGCGGGAGTTGACTTCAGCGCTTCCTCCAATCCCAGCCGCTCTGCTCGCTTGAGGCGCGGATACTCACGGATTATCAATTGCTGCGCGCAGCTTCTGGCGTCCGTTTCCGCATGACGCAGTGCCTGATAGACCGGATCGACTACCTCATTCCCGTATCGTACCATTAGGTGTAGGCGATTCACGACGATTGCGCGGACGGCATCGTGATCGAGTGTGCTTTTACCAGGAACCCGCATCGGTTTCGGCGGAAGCTTCTTAACCCGTGCCAGGCTGAAAACACATAAAATTCGTATATAGAGCCAGCCGATATCAAATTCCCACCATTGCGAGGAGAATTTCGCAGCGCTCGGAAACGCGTGGTGATTGTTATGCAGTTCTTCGCCTCCGATCACGATCCCCCACGGCATGAAGTTCGTTGAGGCGTCGGGAAGCTCATAATTCCTATATCCCCAATAGTGACCGACCCCGTTACAACTCCCGCGGCCAACACCGGTATCCAGAGCATCTGAATACCCCATATGGACAACCCAAGAGGACCGAACAAAACGAGGTCAATGATGAGCATGAGGGGGGTACCGAACTCGAAACGCTTGGCATAGACATTCCGCTCTAACCAATCGTTCGGCGTCCCGTGCCCGTATTTTTTTACGAGCGCCGGGTTCCTGGCTTCGGTCCGGTAGAGTTCGGCGCCCTCTAAGACCACCTTCTTGATACCGACTATTTGGGGACTGTGCGGATCCTCGGGGGTTTCGACCCGCGCGTGATGTTTGCGGTGCACGGCCGCCCACTGGCTCGTGACCATGGCCGTCGTGAGCCACAACCAAAAACGAAAGAAATGCGCGATGCTAGGATGCAGCTCGATGGCCCGGTGGGCTTGACAGCGATGCAGGTAGACCGTGACCGCTACAATGGTGATATGGGTGACGATGAGCGTATAAACGATACACCCCCACCACGGAAGATCCCAAACACCGCCTGTCATCGAGTTCCCCTGTACAAATGGTCGCCCAGTTTTTTAAGTGGCCTCGTAGGCCCCTGATCGCATTCCGCATCGTTGTCTTGCTTCGAAGCGGGCTCGCAAGTAAGCTGGTCCTTCCCGGCATTCTCTATCAGGTTTACGGTTCGCTTACCAGCGTTTCAAAGCATATACACCGGCATAAAAACTGGCAAGGGGATAGTAGTAGTCAGTTAACTGGGATCAGACAGATAGCCCGTCGTCATTCCGGCCAGAGCCTGCCCGGTACTCGACGGGGGATGGGCCGGAATCCAGTGCCAAGGACGGCATTCATGTGACTGGAATCCGTACCGTGTTTGGGAGGATGGTGCCGTCGGGGCCGGTGTCATTGGCGACGATGCTGAAGCGTAGCGGCGTATTCGGCGCCGTCGTCGCAAAATCATCGTTGGCAATCGGGGGGTCGCGTAAGCCAGTATAGGCGATAGGGCCAAGGCGACCGTTATCACTGCGAACCGGCGCAGAGGCGCCTGAATAGCCCTGTTCCTCTCCCTCCCGTCATGGACCATCCCCTTTCTTGTTGTTGCTTAGCGCTCGTCTCTAATCCTATGCCCAATTCCATGCAAAGAAAGTAAATAAACAGAACGCTGGCGCCAAAAAAAACCCCGCCTTTGCGGTGGGGTTGCTCTCCATAGCCGCGGTCCGAGGACCGCGTTGACGGGAGTCTTCTACCAGTCAACTTGAGCGCGGATCTGGATCAGGTCTGGCTCGGAGCCAGCAAAATCACCGCCTTCTAGGTCCAAGACCTTAACGTAGTTGAGCATCAAGCGCAGGTTGGCGTTGGGGTATCCGTTCAGAGCGGCGGTGAAGTTGTCCTCCTCGCCCCCGTCTATGCCGCCGTCGGACAAGTCAATGGTGCACGCTGTGGTCCCAAGCGCAAGAGTACAAGGCGGTGGTTACGATCTAGTTACGGAATAATTACGAACTCGTTACAATGCCCGCGTCAGGGCGCTTAAAGAGCGCTTCTGTTTGCACACTGTCATCGTCCTGTAACACGGGTGCGGTTTACTTAAGCGAATTTTCTTAACCGCGCTCGGAATTCATGCTTGGAATGCTAGAGACTATTCTCGTGGTTGACGATGAGCCGGCGATCCGCCAGATGCTCGGGTTTGCCCTAACCAATGAGGGCTACAAGTGCCAGGAGGCCGGTAACACCGATGAGGCGCAGGCCATCCTTATGCAACAGTTGCCCGAGCTGATCTTGCTGGATTGGATGCTGCCCGGGATCAGCGGTGTCGATTTCGCGCGCCGCTTGAAACGCAACCCCAACACGCGCGAGGTGCCCATCATCATGCTCACGGCTAAGGGCGAGGAAGCCGATAAGATAAAGGGCTTGGAGGTTGGCGCCGACGACTACGTAACCAAACCTTTTTCCACCAAGGAGTTGATCGCCCGCATTAGAGCCGTTCTGCGCCGCGCCACCCCACGCCACGTGGAGGGCGCGGTGGAAGTCGAAGGTTTGAGGGTCGACACCGAAACCCACCGCGTAACCGCGGCCGGCAGCCCCCTGGATCTTAGCCCGACCGAATTCAGACTGTTGCATTTCTTGGTCACCCACCCCGAGCGCGTGTATACGCGCCCGCAATTGTTGGACCGCGTTTGGGGCGATAACGTGTATATCGAGGAGCGCACCGTGGACGTGCACATCCGTCGCTTGCGCAAGATTCTCGCGACCCACGGTTATGATAGGCTGATCCAAACGGTGCGCAGCATGGGGTATCGTTTCTCAACGCAATAGCAGTCCGTCCCTGCGACCTTGGAAATGCGCCTGCCGCATTTGTGTCGGAAAGGGCTGGGCTACCCTTGCTATTATTAGCTATGTGAGCCTCAACCTTACAAACGTTCTAACTCTATGCGCACTGAATTGTGGCACATAGCTTTCCTGGCTGTGGCGGCGTCTCTGGTCGGCTGGGGTATCGGATCCTTAAGCTTAAGTCTATTGGCTGCCGCAAGCGGCTATGCCATCTGGCATTTGCTTCAATTGCGGCGCTTGCTCCTTTGGATCCGACAGCCGAAAACGCATTCCTTTCCCGATGTTACGGGCATCTACCAAGAGATTTACAGCGAGATCTATCGCTTGCGGGATCGGTTTAAGAGGCGCAAGAAAAAACTGGCTCGATATCTAAGACAGTTCCAGCAGGCAACCGCCGCTGTGCCTGATGCCGTGGTGGTGCTCGGCGGCGATAATGAGATCAACTGGGCTAATGCTTCCGCGGCGCAGATGCTGCACATACGATGGCCGGAAGACCACACGCAGCGCATCACCCATTTGGTGCGCGATCCCGCGCTCGGAGAATTCTTGCATAAGGAATCTACAGCTGATGCGATGGAGTTCGTCTCGCCGGTAAATCCTGAGCTGGTTCTAAATGTCCGGGTCGTCCCTTTTGGCGATGATCTGCGCCTGTTCATGGCCCGAGACGTAACCCGGTTGCACCGCCTCAACGAAGTACGCCGTGACTTCGTGGCCAACGTGTCCCACGAGCTGCGCACGCCTTTGACCGTTGTTAGCGGCTATGTGGAAACCCTGAACGACAATCTGGAGCGGCTGCCTGAAGCTTGGCACATGTGCATGCAGCAGCTCGATGCGCAAACACGGCGGATGCAGGAGATCATCGACGATCTGTTGTTGCTTTCACGTCTGGAGGAAGACGAAACGGCGGCGAAAACCGAAGTGGCGGCCGCTGAATTGCTGGCCAAGATCCAGAAGGAAGCTCAGGCGCTCAGTGGGGATAAGCACCATTCCTTCGAGTTTGCAGCCGATCCGGACCTTTACATTTGGGGTAGTCCGCAAGAATTGTACAGCGCCTTTTCCAATATCGTTTTTAACGCCGTTCGCTACACTCCGGCCGGCGGCGTGATCAAAATCCGCTGGTATCAAGACCCAGACGGTGCCCATATGGAAGTGACAGATACGGGAATCGGGATCCCGGCACACTATATTCCACGGATCACCGAGCGCTTCTTTCGCGTGGACAAGAGCCGAGCGCGTGAAAGTGGCGGCACGGGGCTGGGGCTTGCCATCGTAAAACACGTGCTTAATCGGCATCACGCGGTGCTCCATATCGAAAGCGAGGTCGGTGAAGGAAGTACCTTTCGCTGCGCCTTTTCCAAGGAAGGGATCGTACTCGAAGCCCCGGCAGAGACGACCCTGCCCGCGCCGCTTATCCAATAACGGCCAACGACTCCCTCATTCGCGCTGCAGCTCCCGTAATCGCGGATCAAAGGCGTCGCGTACCGCATCGGAGAATATGTTGGCCGACAGTACCAAGGTAAACATGAACAGAAACGCCGCCGCCAGCGACCACCACACGATGGGCTCACGGGCCATCTCCAGGCGCGCGCTGTTGATCATATTGCCCCAACTGTTCATGCTGGGGTCGACCCCGATGTTGATATAGGAAAGCACCGCTTCGGCCAAGACCAAGCCGCTGAAATCGAGTACCAGCGCGATCAGGACGATGTGCATCACGTTGGGGAGTATATGCCTTAAGATGATTCTGAGATGGCCCACGCCAAAAGCTTGCGCGGCCTGAATGTAATCCAGCTCCCTGAGCTTTAAGGTTTCTCCCCGCAACAGCCGGCATAATCCCGTCCAACTGGTGATCCCCAATATCATGCACAGGAACAGCAAGCGCATATCGGAACGCGCCTCCAGGCTGGTGAAGCTACCGGCATGGGTTGCCATATAGACCTGCATCATCAAGATCGCGGCCGCGATCAGCAACACCCCGGGAATAGAATTGAGGGTTGTATATACGTATTGGATCAGATCGTCGGCCCAGCCGCCGAAGTAGCCTGCGGCGATCCCAAGCAGGGTGGCGAAGGGCAACATGATCAAGGTCGTCAGAGTGCCGATCACCAAGCCCGTGCGTATGCTCTTCAGCGCCTGATAGAAGACATCCTGCCCCACCTTGTCCGTGCCCAGAAGGTGATAGTTCACTCCCAAACGCGCGCATACGAAGGTGAGCCAAAGGCAAACGGCGCCCGTGAGCAGGATCACCAACCAGGGCACTCCCGTGCGGCATGCGATCACATCGAATGCCGTCTCTCTCAGGCGCGTGGCACGCGCGCGGCTCAAACCCAGCAGGGTAAGAAAAACCAGGCTCACCCAGAACAGAAACGCTTCCCCCGTGGCGCGGCCCATGGTGGCCACGATATCCGCCCATTTTTCGCGTTCGGGATTTTTCAGATGCGCTCCGCCGTAGACCAGCCGGGGAAAGTCTCGGATCTGCAGTCCGTGCGGCAATTCTATGGTCTCTTTGGCATAGAGATGGGTCGCAAGCGGCGCGGAATAGGTCTTTTCCACCCGCGTCCGTAGCGGAGTGACCAGGACATCGAAGGCGCTCAGGATTTCCGGCGCGTAGCGCGCCTCTGCGCCTGAGGCGGCAAGAGGCGGGTGAAAATGGATGGAATCCAATACCCCAATGGCGACATAAAAACCCAACACCACTGCGGCGCCCATGCCCAAGCGGCTGCGCACCACCTCGCGCCAGGGGACGCGCAGATGCTCCTTATTC
>JBOHHR010000349.1:0-4231 GCA_050725475.1 Gammaproteobacteria bacterium
CACGGCGGCGGTCAGGATCTCCAGTTTCCCCATCACGAAAACGAGATCGCTCAGTCCGAGGGGGCGACCGGGGAGCCCTTCGTCAACGTCTGGATGCACAATGGCTTTGTGCGGGTGGACGAGGAAAAGATGTCGAAGTCGCTGGGGAATTTTTTTACCGTGCGCGAGGTGCTCAACCGTTACCAGTCGGAAGAGATCCGCTATTTCATCTTGTCGAGCCATTACCGTAGCCCGCTAAACTACTCGGACGAAAACCTCCATAGCGCCCGTAATGCGCTAACCCGATTATATCTGGCCTTGCGGGAACTGCCGTACGCACGCTACCAACCTGGAGGTCCTTACGAGGAACGCTTTCATGCGGCGATGAACGATGACTTCAACACCCCGGAAGCAATAGCCACCTTGTTCGATCTGGCGCGCGATATTAACCGGGTGCGAGACTCCGATGCAGGCACCGCGGCGCAACTGGCAATGACCCTAAAACACCTGGGAGACATGATCGGTCTGTTGCAGTTAAAGCCAGAGCAGTACTTGCAGCGGGACATAGCCGTAAAACCAATATCGGGGCAGATTAACGTATCGGGCAACGTACAGGAAGTGGCGGTCGATGTCTCAGATGACGATATAAAGCGTCTCATTGAACAGCGTGCAGAGGCCCGTAAGCGCAAGGATTGGACAGAAGCCGACCGCATTCGCGCACTCCTCGCCGAACAAGGGATCATCTTAGAAGATGACCCGACTGAGACCCACTGGAGACGTGGATAGACAAACGTGAATCCTCTCGTTATGTGCCCTAAGGGCTATGGAGTCGATGCGGGGGAGCGAACAGCCCCAGCAGCAGCAAGACATGGCCCCGCGTCGTTACATTGACGTGTCCCGGTGGTCCTGCGTATCATCACGGTCACTTTCGCGGGACATACATATCGGGGCATAGCGCAGTCTGGTAGCGCACCTGCTTTGGGAGCAGGGAGTCGGGGGTTCAAATCCCTCTGCCCCGACCATTTAAAACAATAGCTTACGATTTGTTCTGGTCATATAATGACCAAAAAAGCACTTATGAGAGGCAACGCGAGAGACAACGGGAACAGCATACCTTGCCACTTTGGCAGGTTCACGGGTTAACCACTAGCCATCGTAGTTTGGATCGACAAGCTCACCTCGACAGGCTCTTCCAGTTCCTCTTCCGCACCGCTATTCCCATTCCGGAAATTGAGCATGCGCATGTGCGCTCGGTGTTGCCCCGGTCGGTGTATTGCCGGGTCTGCATCCGCCCCTCGAAATACACATAAGAGCCTTTCGTGAGGTACTGGGAGGCGATCTCGGCGAGCCGCCCGAAGCACACCACCCGGTGCCACTCGGTGCGTTGCTTCCGGGTGGCCACCGCCGTGCCGTCGTTCGGGGTATACCGCAGCTCCGGATCGACGCCCAAACAACCAATCAGCAAGGTCTTATTCAGCGATCGTTTACTCATGTCTCATCTCCTGGTAGTGCTTGGCTATACATCCAGCGAAGGCATGTGGCCTTCCATCATAGCCCAGCGGTCCCTGATGGAAAGCGCCTTTCGCGTGATGGCTCTTCGGTGCTCTCATGTCGCGCGCATAGCCGTGTAAACCAAGACACCCAGCCCGTGCCGAGCCGCCAGATTGCGAGTCGGTATTTCCTGTCATCGACGCAGACGGGCCGTGTCAGGACAGGAAAGGGTGCCCTGGTTCTGTGAGTAGGCGTGCTTATGCTTGCGGCAACGGCCGTACAGCCGCCGCTCGCGTAGCAGCACGCTGGATTGAGGGTTGTTGTTCTGGCGTGTGACTCGGATGTGAATCCGGCAAACACGTCCCCTCTGAGGCAGATCCCAGCAGGGTGGACGACAACGTTTGGATCGACAGGCTAAGCCCGATCCGGGAGGCGCTTCGCCGCTCGTTGACCGCAGCGGCAGCGGTTGAGGGCGGCCTTCTTCCAGATCCCGAACTCAGGATCTGGAAGAAGGCCCCTTCAGCGAAGAGGCCTTAGCGGTTAAATAACCGCTTGGTATCAAGATAGCGTCTTAAGGGCACGTCGATTAATTCACGGAATCGAGCGTTATTATGAACCGTAGTAGCTGATCGCACATACAACTCATGTTAGAATACGCCCTCATCGAAAGGAGCAACGAGGGGAGATGATTCATGCGACAGCCGGGGTTCTTTGACATAGACGAGCGCTATGCCGCATTGAACGCGATGGGCGACCCGTTGGGTGGTGCTCAACAACAGCATACCGTGGGAGAACTTTCGGAGGATTTGCTCGAAGGTTCATGACAAGGAGCGTAAATCACCCGCCGGTCGCAAGCCTCTAGACCCGGTGATGATGTTCAAGGTGTTGGTCTTGCAGAGTTTGTATAACATCTCGGATCAGCAAATGGAATACCAGATCAAAGACCGGATGTCATGCATGCGCTTTCCGGGGCTTAATCTGGAAGGCAAGGTGCCGGATGCGACCACGCTGTGGTCGTATCGGCAGGCGTTGACCGACCAGGGGTTGCTTGCGCCTCTGTTTGAGCGCTTCAATACCTATCTCGCAGCGCAAAGCTATCAGGCGAAGAGCGGTCAGATCATCGATGCCAGCATTGCTTTCGCCGGCCGCAAGCGCACCGACTACCGTGACCACATCAACCAGGGTCCCGGCCAAACACGGCTTCCCAAAACGGATACCAGGATCCATCGAAATGCCAGGGAATATCTCCATCGCCGTCAGTTGAGTTTCTCGATCAAACCGGAGCCTAATACTATCAGGTTAGCAAACGGCCTACACGACAAACAGGACCATAGAACCGCCGGAGCGACGCCAGAAGATAGGGGCCAGATCGAATATTTCGGAGGCGATCGCCAACAAAAAAATAAGTGGCCCTGGCCCCTCTCGATACTGAAGGGAGGGCCTACGACGAGGTAGCCTATGTGCCTGAGGCCGGTGAAGGCGCCTATGGCGTCGCCGTTTCACGACACGTATGCTGTCGAGCATTATCGTTCCAGCAGTGAAAACAGGCGTCTTACCCCTGTCAGGTGCTCTGGTACGGTAATTGATGGGAGAGCACTTTCGATTCCAGGAACAGAAATTAGGATGATGTCAGTCATACTCTCCCTTCTGCGCTGCGCTGTACGTTTTTCACTTCACGCAACTCCTTTGTTTCACCGGCACCGCTATTCTTCGGGGCTCAACGGGGTTATGTGTCTTGTCCCCGCTCACCTCCATGCGGCGAGCTTTGACTGCGCCAGTGTGGAGACGGCCGTGCTGGACGATGCTCTGGCGGCGGTTAACGCCCAGGCGCTCGCGACATCCGGCTCCCCGCACGCTATCGAATCGCAGCAGAAAAAGTGGTTAGCCGCAACCGCTGTGAGGAGCAGAAAAGGCGAGGACCCCACGGGCATAAACAGCGAAGCAATTTAGCGGCGAGGTACTTGCGATGATCGGTCTCATCATGCTGGTGGTTTTCGTGTTGTATCTGCTCGTTGCGATCTCCGTGACGCGCTGGTTGGCGCGCATTCCCAAGCGAAGCTCTTACAAATGGCTCATGGCCCTGTTGACCCTTGCAGTGTTTGCCCTCATTCCCACCTGGGATGAGGTCCTTGGGCGGATGTATTTCAAGCACCTGTGCGAGACCGAAGGCGGGGTGAAGGTTTACAAAACTGTGGGGCTGGGGCCGGAGTATTGGGAGAAGGACGGGACGATAAAATTTGTGAGAGGGCGCGTTGATGAGCTTCCTCGAGCCGGGCACTTTCGCATGCCGGTCGGCAAAGTGGGTGACCGGTATTTGATTACAGACAACGTCAAAAGGCGTTACGTTCAGTCGTTTCGGATTGACAAAGATTGGTACGCCGTTGTGGATCGACGGACTCAGGAGGTAATGGCGGAGAGGATTTCTTTCCTTTATTGGGGTGGTTGGCTAATCAATAGCTCGGGATTACACGTCACAGCAACTCGGTGCAGTGGTCTCGAAACCGGCCTTTTCGCGGACTTCTTAAAACACGTATTTCGGAACAAGGTATAAACGCTCGCAAGGAGTAATCGTACATGCCTAACATTATCTTAAGCTATTTCGAGAAAGCACAACTATCGCTGGCCGCCTATGCGTTAACCTTACAGTTGCATAAATTCTGGCGCTTAGCGGTAGGAAATGGCGCCGAACTAAGGGGTTTAGTGAGTTTTCGCTGTTCGCTGGATATCACCATTGGTGAAATCCAGCCATCCAATAAATATA
>JBOHHR010000350.1:0-4942 GCA_050725475.1 Gammaproteobacteria bacterium
TTAGAATAGAACAACACCGTCGCTTCGCTCCGATGAATGATCACGATCCCCGGAATCAGTGATCACGATGCTCCGGAACAAGCGATCACGATGGCCGGAATACGCAGCGGCCGGTTACGATCACTAGACGCGTATTCTCCAGCGCCGCGATTTGCCTTAGCACCTCCTGAACTCCGGGAAAAGGAAATGCCCGGTCTCGCTCGATCCGAAAGGGCGCGAGCGTCCCGTCATAATCGAGCAGCAGCGCGCATTCGCCGACACGACTAAGCTTGGTGAAAAAGCCGTCCACATCTGCTTTTGAGTCAATAAGCTGCATCGTCAATCGGTTCGCCATCTTTAAAGGAACCTAGCCCGGGCGCAAAAAGTCTCGCTTCCTAGACGTTAAGTCGAGGGCGGGATCACACGTTGAGGGAAAGCTATCTATGGACGAGCCTCGATCCCCCGGTTTGGACGGTAACAACTGCGCTGGATAAGGACTACAGTACACTTTGCCTTGCGTCACATCTTCGCATCCCACCAATAACAGCGGCGTGAGCAGAAAGACCGGTATTATTCGTTGGAGTACTTTTTTGTTCATGGCGTCTTCGCTTCCGCAACTCGTGTTTCACAAAGCGCCGGGGCCTCAGGCCGTGGATCTCTGCGCCGCGCAAAAGGGGAGGTGATTAACCAAAGGGGGAGGTGATTAACCACCGCGGGCGAGAGGTCCACGCCCCGAGACTTCTTCACGCGTATTGCGCCATGTTTGGCTGCTTCGGATCGTTTGGTTTCTTTTCCTCAGCCGCCAGGGCTGCATATTCCTCTTCGCTGAGCTTGCTGTCTGTATTTACATCCAGTTGAGTGAGCCGAGCGGCTAAACCGGGTACCACGACGACTTCTTCTGCAGTAATAGAGCCACTCTTGTCCTTGTCCAGCGCCGCGAAGGCGGGGGGCTTGCGCCGGCAGGGCCAGCAACAGCATTGCTGACGGGGTCCAAAAATACGCTGCTCTTCATGACTACCTCCTCATGCCTATCGTCAGTAGGCCAAAACTAACCCGATGATAGAGCTCTTTCAAGGCATGTGCCAGGAGCGGCGAGAGGCTGAAAAATCCCTATAATTAAGGGGATAGCTCATTTGTTGGTACGTTGCCAAGCTTCGGAGGCACGTTTATTCGGTAACAATTACCGACCTGCATGTAAATCTTGCACGATCGATGTCACGGATTGCCAACGAGCGCGGTTTGGTCCCTTAGCATCATTACATAACCGACTCGCAATTATTACCGACGAGCACCCAGTAGAGCTTGCTCCCGATGAACGTGCAAGGCGAACTCAGGCTTGCCAGCACCATGGAAAAAAGCGTACATTTGGTTGGTCGATGGGGCTAACCGCAAGAAGAAAGGTCATTAACCGCAGTACTGCGATCATCGTGGCGTCGATGCCTGGGGTTGAGCATACGATACGCGTCCCCTGCGAGCGCCTCCCAGAACTCAAAAAGTGCATTGAAGCGCATTAGAGGTATTTGGCGGCGTTCCCTATCATCGTGCTGGGCTGCGTCCACTGTTGATGCAGCGATACCCGTTGATCTGAGGAGGTAAAGAAATGGCCAGATTAGTGACGCAGATGAGCATCGTGATCGCTGTGGCGGCAGTTGTGGGTTTATCGATAAACGTTTCGATAGCGGCGGCGAACCGCCCCGATGACCGTTATCTAGCGGGTTACGCAGCGGCCGTTCTCGAGATGCGATTTGGTGTGCCGTACCGTGATCTTCGAGTCGAAAATGGGCAGCTTCTACTGGATCGGGCCGCGCTCCAGGGACGCGATGCCCAAGAGGCAATCGAGTCGCTGCGCGCGATTGAGGGCTTGGAGGTAGAGCTTGTCGAGAGCGCAACAGGTGCCCCCACCGTGACGGCATCCGAAACGCCAGAGCCTGTTTCGGAAGTCACAGTCCCGACAACCGCGGGTTGGCTCCCTAAGGCGGGGCTATTCGAACCCCTGATCGCCGACCCCCGGTGGCCGCATTTTTCCGGGACGGTTCAGTTCTATCAGGATGATGAGGAACTGGGGACCGTCGGTGCCCCTAATTTTGGCGCCGCATTGCCGTTTTACGGATGGCGTGCTATGGGCGTCGATTGGCAGGTCGGGCTCCATGCCGGGGTGTTCTCGATATTCGACCTCAATGAGGACTCTTCGGATCTGGTGAACTCGGACTTCCTCGGGGGGGTGCCGCTGAATGCGCGTTATGGGCCGCTGTCGGCCCAGCTTCGAATATTCCATCAAAGCTCGCATCTCGGCGATGAATACCTGCTTCGATCTCAAGACCCGGTTAACCGCATCAATCTGTCCTACGAAGCTGTGGATCTTAGGCTGTCTTTGAAGCCCTTTGACTGGCTTCGAGTCTATGCAGGCGGCGGTGCGATCGTCCGCAGCGAACCGGACCTGGATCCTTGGACCGCGCAGGGAGGCATAGAGATCACCCCCGGCCCGCTCTTCCACCCTCTCCTCTACCCGGTGGTGGCGCTCGACGTTCAGTCCTCCGAGGAAGCGGATTGGACGGTTGACTATTCAGCACGCGCCGGTGTTGAACTGCGCAGTGAATGGCTGGGGTCTCGGCGTTTGCAGTTGTTGATGGAGTACTTCAATGGCTCCTCCCCCAACGGGCAGTTCTTCGAGCGGGATATCGAGTACTTTGGCCCGGGGATCCACTTCTATTTTTGATCCTCAGTCGAGGGAGTGGCGAAAAGCGTACAGTAGAACCCTCGTCCGGGGGCCGCCGCAAACCGCCTACCGACGAACAGCCGCCACTCCACCAAAGAGCCTCGTGGCCGGTTGGCCACTTTTCTTCGACCAAGACGAGCGCGGCGTGGCGGCCAGCATACCGCTGCCGCAGGGTTACTTAGCTTTAAGGTAATCTTTACCGGTCGCCCATGGGCTTGTTTTCCCGTGCGACGCGCAATCGACAAAGAAAATTTATTAAAAATCAGTGGCTCGTGGATCACATGGGGTCATGGCACAGGTGTTGCGCGATGGGAATACAACGCTAAGGAGACGCGAGTATGTTCGTATTTAAAGCTTTCTGTTATCTCTTTTCCGCAGCCTTGCTCACCGCGGTGCTGCAGGCTTGCAGCCCCGAAAGCAGCTACCAACCTAAGGTTCAAAAGGAAAAAGAACCCGCCTTCGAGCAGCAGACGGGGAAAGCCTCCTGGTACGGGCCAGGATTCCATGGTGAGCAGACTGCGAGCGGGGAGATCTTTGACCAAAACGAGCGCACGGCGGCCCATCGCAGTCTGCCTTTAGGGACCGAAGTCGAAGTGACCAATGCCAAGACTGGCAAGTCGGTCGAGCTCGAGATCAATGATCGCGCGCCCTATGTTAAAGATCGCGTCATCGACCTCTCGCGTGCCGCCGCCATAGATCTCGGTATAAAGGAGAAAGGGTTGGCCACGGTAAAGATTGAGGCCGATTCTGTTCCAAAGAAAAAGAGCGGCGTCCAGCGGGTGGTGGCCGAAGACGGCGAAAAAAAGCAGATCGCCCGGTAATGATGAAAACTCAGCGACCGGCGTTGGTATGTTTGTGCAACAGCTCTAGCGAGGACAATCTCATGAGAACCGGAAAATTCCTATGACCAACAAAACGCTATCGCACCTGCCGGAGAACCTGCGCAAGGAGCTTCCTCGGCGCGCTCAGGAAATGTATGCGGCAGCGTACGACCGCACCTGGGAAAAATGTGCCGCATCCGAGGAGTTCCAGGATGAGCGAAGCATAGCGGAAACGGCGCACAAGGCCGCTTTGCTTGCGGTCGAGATGGAATACGAAAAAGATGAGCACGGAAGGTGGCGACGAGCCCCCATAGGCGAAGCGATGGATAAGAGTAAGATACGCAAGCAAGCATGAGCCTAGGACTTCCTGGCATCGGTTGAAATCGCCGACAAGCGCACTACAACGCCAGTGTTAGCCGCCATTTCCTGGCGCACGTATTGAGTAAAAGCAAGGTGCCCGGCGCTGCGCAACCATAGATGGTGGGAGCTGCTCTGCTCTCGTGCAGCGCATACTCGTAAATCGCAACTAAAAAATTGGAGATAGATCCATGAACTGGGAACAAGTGCAAGGTCATTGGAAACTGCTCAAAGGCACGGTTAAGCAAAAATGGGATAACCTGACTGACGAGGAGATCGATATCGTGGAAGGAAAGCGCGAAGAGCTCATCGGCCGGTTAGAGGCGAAATACGGCTACACCAAGGAGAAGGCGGAGGCAGAGGTAGACGCATGGGTCAAAACCTTGTAGTGTCGTTGGTCTGGGAAACATCAGTGCGAGCGGCTTCGATCGGTCGGTTCGCATCAGAATCAGAAGGCACTTTAATGCTTGGAGAAAATCCCCATGGTCGCAGCAAGCGTACTGAAAGATAAATCGAAGGCCGGGGCTAGATATGTAGCTCACGTCTACAATCCGCGCACATGGAAAGAGAAAAGCCGCCCCTGGCTTGCTGGCCTGGCAGTAGTGACGGGCGCGATCATCATGGGCGCGCTCGCGTGGTACTGGAGTTATGAACCGGCCCTGTTCGACGTGCGCAGCATCGCCTCGCAGGAGGGACAGAGCACAAAGCCGGTACGAGGGTATATCACGACCGCCACGGCGGTGCACGTCGCCGAGACCTTGTTGGACAAACGCGGTGGTTATCTGAGCAATGATGTGACGCCACCGTCGGTCTTTTTGGATAACGTCCCGAATTGGGAATTTGGTGTCCTGGTGCAACTGCGCGACCTCTCGCGCAGCATGCGCAACTATTTCGCAAGGTCCCGTACCCAGTCCGTCGAGGACAGAGACCTTATGCAGGCCGATCCAAAATTCCACTTCGACTCCGAATCTTGGATCTTTCCTACGACGGAATCGATGTATCGCGATGGCGTCAAGCACTTACGCCACTACATGCAGCGATTAACAGACGAGAACAAAACCGACGGGCA
>JBOHHR010000351.1:0-3688 GCA_050725475.1 Gammaproteobacteria bacterium
GATCACCCGTTCACCGCGCTTGAAACTCAAATCCTTTACGACCACTAAGGGGTCTGGGTTGTTGGTCTTGTTATTCAAAACTTATCCTGGATAACTCAACGGGCGACCCCACGGGCGGTCGCTAATCCGGGAGCACCGATCAATCCCGAGCCCAAAATGATGCATTGTCTTCGACCCTATGGGCATGGTCAACCGACCGTAAATCAATGTTCTAAACCGAGAATAATAGAACGCAGCGCTTGCGAGGGGGCATACTAAAGCGCGATTTTCACCCCGGCGGCCGATTGTCTGGCGCTATCCCGTGCCTGTTCCACGCTGTCCCCTAAGGCCAGCGCCACACCGAGCCGGCGACGCCCGTTCACTTCCGGTTTGCCAAACAATCGGAGCGCCGTGTCGGGTTGGGCCAGTGCCTCCTCAAGGCCCTGATAACGAATGTTTTTTGATCGTCCCTCTGCCATAATGACAGAGGAAGCCGCAGGGCCCCGCTGCCGGATCACGGGGATCGGCAATCCCAGGATCGCTCTCACGTGTAGGGCAAATTCCGACAGATCCTGCGATATCAAAGTAACCATGCCCGTGTCATGAGGCCGTGGGGAAACCTCGCTGAAGATCACGTCCTCCCCTTGCACGAATAGTTCAACCCCAAATAGCCCGTAGCCGCCTAAGGCTCCCGTGATTCGATCGGCCAAAGACTGCGCCCGGTTGAAAGCGGTGACGGTCATCGCCTGCGGTTGCCAGGATTCACGATAGTCGCCGTCCACCTGCAAATGGCCTATAGGCGCGCAAAACGAGGTGCCGTCCCGGTGACGCACGGTCAATAAAGTAATCTCGTAGTCAAAGTCGACATATCCCTCGACGATGATGCGGCCGCCACCGGCGCGTCCCCCAGACTGCGAATAAGCCCAAGCAGAAGGGATATCACCGTGCTTGTGAACCAGGCTTTGCCCTTTTCCGGAGGAGCTCATAACGGGCTTCACCACGCAGGGGAAGCCCAAATCTTGAGCCGCCAAGCGCAGTTCGGCTTCGCTGTCCGCAAAGCGGTACGGGGATGTTGATAGACATAACTCCTCTGCCACCAAGCACCGGATCCCCTCGCGGTTCATGGTCAGTCGGGTGGCTTTGGCCGAGGGGATCACGGTAAAACCTTGGCCCTCGACCTCCACCAGCACCTCCGTCGCCAACGCCTCGATCTCGGGCACGATGAGCTGTGGCTGCTCACTCAGGATGAGGCGTCTAAGCGCATCCCGGTTCAGCATGTCGATGACATGGCTGCGGTGCGCCACCTGCATGGCGGGGGCATTCGCGTAGCGGTCTACCGCGATCACTTCAACCCCTAGCCGCTGGGCCTCTATGGCCACTTCTTTCCCCAACTCCCCCGATCCGAGCAACATTAATCGCAACGCGCTGCTGGTCAAGGGGGTGCCGATTGTAACCATGTTTACCCTCGTGCCTTACTCATGCATCAGCGTCGTTCCGATCACGCACCTGAAAACCCAGACAAGAAAGCACCCTGGCCAGATCGGTCCTGTTCTTGTCCAAACGTACCCGATAGGCACTAAACTCACGCCGTGGCCTGTACCCCGCGCGCAAGTCATCAAACGCCTTTGCCAACTGTGCGGGGGGCAGCCCCGATAACGCTCTTAGGGTCCGGGCGTCTACCCGAACATCATAGTAGCTGAACACCGTTGCCCGCAGCGCTCGGCTGTCATCTACATCGCTCCCGATCTCGATCGCGGGCGGCGCGCTGGCACCCACCGTCCGGGACCGAACAGGGCGCGCCTGCACATTCAGGTGGGCACATAGGGCTTGGAGTAACGTCTCCGTAGCAGCCCGCTTCGCGTCCTCCGTGTATCCGGCTATATGCGCCGTGCCCCAGCTCACCTGCCTCAACAAGTGCTCATCGATAAAAGGTTCGTTTTCCCAGCAATCGACCACCGCCCCGCCTTGCGGATGTTGCTGCAACCAGAGGGTGAGCGCTTTTTCATCGACGATTCCGCCGCGTGCGGTGTTGATAAGCAAGGCATCCTCCTTCAGAAGCTGCAACCGTTGTGCATTCAGCAACCCCCGAGTCGCGTGTTTGCCCTCGCACGTCAGGGGCGTATGTAGGGTAACGATGTCGGTTCGCAACGCTTCCTCCAGAGTTCGGTATCGCGTGGAGCCATCCGTTTCGCTGAGTGGCGGGTCATGCTCTAGGTATTGCAATCCCAGAGCCGCGAGCCTCTGAACCACCCGGCTTCCTATCCGGCCACAGCCGATCACCCCGGCGCTCAGTCCTTCGAGGCCCAGTTCCCGCTGCTCTGACCACGCCAACACCGCGCTGATAACATAATCGGCCACCGCCCCGGCATTAATGGCGGCAGCGCTCGCAAACGCGATCCGGCGGGAGGCCAAGTACTCTTGGTCCACGTGATCGACACCGGTGGTGGCGGTTCCCACAAAGCCGACCCGAGAGCCCTCCAGCAGCTCTCGATCGATGCGGGTAGTCGAGCGCACCAGCAACACATCCGCGTCGATCACCGCGCTCTTATCCCATTGCCGTCCCGGTACCAGACGCAGCTCGCCCAACGCCCCGAACGCCTGGGCGATACCATAGATGTCGGGATCAGCCACGATCAGCATACACCGCTGTCCCCCAGGCGCCGAGGCGCGCCCCGCATTCTAGGAGCCTGTCGGACTTAGGGAGCCGTAGCGAGGTGCGTGGGAAATCGAGGATAGATTTTCGATCATTTGAGGCGAATAGTGGTAACTATTTAACGAAAATGATCGAAACTATGGACCGATTTCCCACCGCCGCAGTAGGTTCCTAAGTCCGACAGGCTCCTAGGAACGACCGTCGAGGCGCTGCTCATTCAACACTTCCAGCCCCGTGATCTTCCACACGCCTGTTACCGGTTCTATGGTCACCAAGGCCTCGTAGAGGTTCCGGCGCGGGTGCACGTGGCCCCAATGCCCTACCGTCCCCAGCGCCGTCCAGCGCGAGCGCAGGGTGAAGGCGGGGGCCGCATCGTGCTTGGGCATGTCGATCACGGCCAACAATTCGACCTCTTTGATTCTGGCACGCGTGCCACCCGTTTTGGCGGCGGCAAAGGCGCGTCGATTCTGGAGATAGATTTTCTCCAGCAAAGGCCCGCTCACGCTGAGGGCCAGCTTGTCGTAGACATCCTCTTCCTCGCGAAAGTCAAACGCGCGGTATACATTTTTTAGCAGGCCGCCGAGGATGGCGCTTTTCTCGTTCAAACCGAAGGATGGCGCTAAGCCCTCGGAACGGCCGAGGGAAATGCCGAAATAAGGGTAAGCCAATGGCGTCGCTATCCCGAGCACGCACGCCAAGACAATCAAAACCCCTGCCGGATGCCCTTCTCGCCTGTAGCCCCGGATCTGGCGTAACACGATCAGGAGCAACAGCAGTAAAGCGAGGCTGCCCAAGGGGATGCGTCTTTGCCCGCCTGTTTCGGGCGCTTTCAAAGCCTGCATACCCGGTGCCGACTGGTCCTTGAGCAGCTCGAGATCTTCGGGGAAATTAGGCCACTCAAACACCGGGCTCGCGGGCGTGACATAGGAGACAAACTGGCCTATGGGATCGAATGCGCTGATCGGAACCTGTGCTATTTGCGCGGGAAACAGCTCCCAATTCACCGTGACCGAGTGCGGCAGCCCGGGCGTTAGGTACGCGAATACTACCCCTAAC
>JBOHHR010000352.1:0-3811 GCA_050725475.1 Gammaproteobacteria bacterium
ATATTTATTGGATGGCTGGATTTCACCAATGGTGATATCCAGCGAACAGCGAAAACTCACTAAACCCCTTAGTTCGGCGCCATTTCCTACCGCTAAGCGCCAGAATTTATGCAACTGTAAGGTTAAGAGTCTCTGCTTTGACTCGATGGGCGAATAATGACGAAAACAGCGAGCCCTTCCCATCCTCAAGCTTGCGTATTCGTGCTCGATACAAACGTGCTGTTGCACGATCCGGCTTCCCTTTTTCGCTTTCAGGAACACGATGTCTACCTTCCGATGGTGGTGCTGGAAGAGCTCGATGCCGCCAAAAAGGGTACTTCCGAGCTGGCGCGTAACGCGCGGGAGGTCAGTCGGTTTATCGATGATCTGATCGGAAGCGCCGACCGCGAAGCTATTGAGGACGGCCTCGAATTGCCGTACCCGAATAACGCCCAGGCCAAGCAGCGCTGGGCAGGTCGATTGCGATTACAGACCGGCACCCTGGCCAGTGAATTGCCGGCCGCCCTGCCCGGCACGAACCCGGATAACACCATTTTGGGCACCGTGATCGCGCTTAGGAAAAAGTTTCCCGATCAGCGGGTCATCTTGGTTTCGAAGGACATTAACCTGCGGATCAAGGCGCGGGTGCTTGGGATCCCCGCAGAGGATTATTACAGCGACAAGGCTCTCGACGATGTCAGCCTTCTTTACACCGGAGCCAAAAGCCTGGACCCGGATTTCTGGGAGAGCCAGTCGGCCAAGAATATCGAATGTTGGCAGAAAGACGGCTCAACCTACTACCAGTTGAACGGTGCACTGGTGACTCAGTGTTACCCCAATCAATGCCTGTACGTTGAGGCTGGAAATGGCTTTGAAGCGATCGTGCGCGAGGTTGGGGACGGTAAGCTGATTATCCAACAGGTGGCGGATTATCGAAGCACACGTAACGCCGTGTGGGGGATCCGGGCACGCAACCGCGAGCAAAACTTCGCCCTTAACCTACTCATGGATCCGGACATCGATTTCGTCACCTTGCTGGGTGCGGCTGGCACCGGCAAGACGCTGCTTGCCTTGGCGGCTGGGTTGACCCAGACCTTGGACATGAAGCGCTACCGCGAGATCGTGATGACGCGGGTCACGGTGCCGGTAGGCGAGGACATTGGATTTCTGCCGGGCAGCGAAGAGGAGAAGATGACGCCTTGGATGGGCGCTTTATTGGATAATCTGGAGGTCTTGACCCAGAACAGCGAAGGAGGTGAGTGGGGTCGTGCGGCTACCGCCGAGCTATTGCAACGACGGATTAAGATCCGCTCTCTGAATTTTATGCGCGGGCGTACTTTTTTGAATCGTTACCTGATCCTGGATGAAGCCCAAAACCTAACCTCCAAGCAAATGAAAACCTTGGTAACACGGGCCGGGCCGGGCACCAAAATCGTTTGCCTGGGCAATATCAGTCAGATCGACACCCCATACCTTAGCGAGACCACTTCTGGGTTGACTTACGTTGTGGATCGGTTTAAAGGTTGGCCTCACAGTGGCCATATTGTGCTCATGCGAGGAGAGCGCTCACGCTTGGCGGATTTTGCGACCGAGGCGCTATGAACACGCCGGGCTAATTCGCTTCGGTTACATCCTAGTTGCTGGACTAACGCTGCTTCGGCTCCGTCCCGGGTGAAACGATGGGTTGGTGGGGAAAGGTCATCGGCGGTGCGTTTGGCTTCATGCTTGGAGGCCCGCTCGGCGCATTGCTTGGCGCCGCTTTGGGGCACAATCTCGACACGGGCCTGAATAAGCTACCGAACGCTGGGTCGGGCGCGGACAGGGAGCGCGTGCAAACGGCCTTCTTTACCGCAACGTTTTCGGTGATGGGGCATCTGTGCAAATCCGATGGCCGTGTCTCTGAGCACGAGATCGCCATGGCCCGCAACATCATGCGCCAGATGGACTTGTCGAGCAGCCAGGAGCAGCTTGGCATGCGCTTGTTCCAGGAGGGAAAAGAAGGCCGGTTTCCGCTCGATGATGTTCTCCTTCAGTTGCGTCATGAAGCGCGCAATCGCCGCAGCCTGCTGCGCATGTTCTTGGAAATACAATTGGCGGCCGCGTATGCCGATGGCGCGTTAGACTCCGTTGAGAAGCGCCTGCTGCTACACATCTGCGATCGCATCGGGGTCTCGCGCGCGGAATACGAACGCCTTGAGGCGATGGTAGGCGCGCAAATGCACTTCGGAGGAGCTAAGGCCCGGACCCGAGCAAAGGGAAGACTGGAGGATGCCTATGCCATACTCAACGTCACTTCTCAAGCGAATGTGGATGAAATCAAGCGCGCTTATCGCCGTCTGTTGAGCCAGCACCATCCGGATAAGCTAGTGGCCAAAGGATTGCCGGAGGAGATGATGAAACTGGCCGCACAAAAGACACACGAAATTCGCCAAGCATATGAACAAATCCGTGAAGCGCGCGAGTTTTAAAACCCAAGGGTCCTCCTCCTCCTTACCTAGGAGCCCGTCGAACGGCAGCAGCACCTGGCATTACGAAAAAATTTTGCCCACTACCCTTGACATCGCCGGTCGGGGTCCCTATCATGTTGCACTGCAACATGCATTTACCCTTGAACCCAGTAAGGAGATTTCGAAATGAAAACCGATATAAACAAGCCGTACCTTGAGTGGTGTGACCGGGCTTCTGGCAGCGTCAAAGAGCTTAGCGAGCTGGGCCAGACGGCGGCACAAGAATTTGTGTCGCATTATATCAAACAGACTAATGCGGTGCTCGATTTTGGGAAGGGAAAAGCGCCTGTGCTTTGGGCCGCCAAGGACATCGAGAGCGCGCTTTCCGCGCAAAAGAACTTTGTGACGGAATGGCAGACCCTGCTCGTTGAGCACACGGAGCAAACGCTCGACCTTATAAACCAGCAGAGGGAGCGATTCACCGGCTGGTGGACCGATGGCGCAAGCTACTGGAAAGACGCTTTCATCCAGCCTTACATCCCGCTTGCGGGCAAAAAAACAGCCTAGTCTGTCCGCCCGCCCGCCGCTTGGACCCGCCTCCAGGTTCAAGCGGCACCTTTCTTTTCGCGATGCCCGAATCCGGTCCAGAGTCGATCCCTAGCTAGAGCGCCAGCATTCGGAGCGCCAAAATTCCGTCGCCCTCACCTCGTTCCTGAATATATTTTTGTTTTAGTCCGAAATATCAAGGCGTTGTAACACGATCGCCCAATGGCTTTCTTATTGCTTCCGGCAAACTGGAACGTTTCTCCAACAGACTCTCCCGTAGCAAAAAAGAGGGAGCACTTGATATGACAAGCGCCGCGTTACCTGTCCTCACTTACGACACCCAAGACGATGAGGAACTGAACATGCGCGAGATCGGGGAGGTTCTCGGCATAACGGAATCGCGCGTATCTAGCTTCGGTCCCAAGCCTTGGTTCACTGGCGCGCGCGGATCGGCCATTGGTTGAGTGTAATACCCGCTTCTATGCTTTTTCGAGGGCGCAGAGAGATGGTTTTAGCTTCCCTAAGCGCGATGCCCCTAATATTGGGCTCGCTGGTTCTAGCATCCGCATCAGATCTGTCGAGCGGTCTAGTCTCCCGCTCCACTTCCGCGCTGACCGCAATGGTGTCTGAAAGCTATAAGCTAGTCTCCGACGAAGGGAAGATCTTGTTCGAAATCCCTGGGCTTAGAAAACTCGATGCCCTGGCATTGGACCCCGCGGGGATCTTTTGGGTCTACTCCCGGGGAACTCTGTACTCCTACAGCTTCTCAGGTGAATGCTTATCGACGACGTTGGTGACAACATCACGAGGTAGCAACAACGAAACCGCCGGAGAACGCA
>JBOHHR010000353.1:0-4711 GCA_050725475.1 Gammaproteobacteria bacterium
GGCTTGCGAGCTCGGAGTTCGAGATCGCCAAGCAACTCGATCCGAACGATCCCACGCCTTGGTTTTATGACGCCATCCACAAGCAGACCACCAACCGCCCGGTGGAGGCGCTGCATGACCTGCAGAGAGCGATAGATCTCAATGACAACCGGGCGGTGTATCGGTCAAGGCTTCTGCTCGATGAAGACCTCGCCGCGCGCAGCGCGGCGCTCGGGCGCATTTACAACGACTTGGGATTTGAAGAGCGTGGCTTGGCCGAAGGCTGGCAGTCGCTCACCACGGATCCGACCAACTACTCCGCGCACCGCCTTCTGGCTGACACCTATGCCTCACGCCCGCGCCACGAGATCGCGCGGGTGAGTGAATTGCTCCAGTCACAACTGTTGCAGCCTCTCAACATCACACCGGTGCAACCGCAGCTCGCTGAAGGCGACCCCTTCCTCTTGGAAGGGTCCGGCCCCGCAGAGCTCTCGTTCAACGAGTTTAACCCATTGTTCACTCGAAACAGGCTTGCTTTGCAAGCATCCGGTATCGTGGGCGGCAACGATACCTTTGGCGAGGACGTCGCGCAGTCGGGAATAGTGGGGCCTTTATCATACAGCCTGGGACAGTTCCATCTTGAAAGCGACGGGTTCCGCAATAACAACGACATCGACGTCGACATCTACAACGTCTTCCTGCAAAGCGCGATCACGCCCAAGCTCAACCTGCAAGCCGAATATCGACGGCAGGAAAGAGAACAGGGCGATCTACAACTACGCTTTGATCCAGATGCATTCTTGCCCAATGAACGGCGGAGCATTGAACAGGATATAGTCCGATTGGGTGCGCGCTATTCACCAACTCCGAGCTCCGAATTGCTCGTTTCGAGCTTCTATACCGAGCGTACCGAGACGATTAAGGATCTGCCCGTTTTTCTTCAAGATGAAGCCGAAGGCTATCAAGTAGAGGCGCAGTATATTTACAATCACGATTGGTTCAATGGGATCGTAGGCGGTGGCATCTATCGGGTTGACAATGAGAATCTGTTCCAGTTTCCAGGAATTGTTGAAGAAGACAAATCCGATGACGAACATTCCAATGCATATTTTTATAGTAATCTCTCTTTTCCGCTTGCAGTGACTTGGACGCTTGGTCTTAGCTACGACTCCATCAGCACCCCGGATCAAGACCTAAACAAGGTTTCGCCAAAGCTAGGACTGCAATGGAGCATAACTGACCAAGCGCGGCTGCGTTTGGCCTATTTTAAGACCCTCAAACGAGTGCTGTCGGTCGAACAAACCATCGAACCGACGAACATCGCCGGCTTCAATCAGTTTTTCGACGACGCCAATGGTACGGAGACCGAGCGCTACGGGATCGGTGTAGATGCAACGCTGACTAAGGAACTATATGGCGGTCTAGAGTATTCTCAACGTGAGCTGGCGGTCCCAGGGTTTAGCGTTAGCCAAGGTCTTCCTATCAAGTTTGATCGAGATGAAAAGCTTGCGCGCGCCTATCTTTACTGGATGCCACATAGTCATTGGGCGGTTAGCGCAGAAACGACATTTGAAGAATTTAAGCGGCCTCGCGAAGACCCGACTGCTGTTTTTGATAATGTGCCCACTAAAATCGACTCAGTTGCAGTTCCATTGGCGGTCCGCTACTTCCACCCATCTGGTTTTTTTACCGGTATTGGTGGAAGCTTTGTCTACCAGGACGTGGACCGGTTGCTTGAGTCCGCGCGGGATGAGGATGCGTTTTTTTTGCTCGACGCCCAGCTCGGTTATCGGTTACCTAAACGCCTGGGTATTATCAGTCTGGAAGCCAAAAACCTGCTTGACGAAGATTTCTTTTTCCAAGATCTCAACATCCATAATGCCAGGGAACCGCAAAACGCGCTCTTTATACCAGACCAAACGATCTTTCTCCGTGCGACGTTTTCCTTCAATTAGAAAGCGCGTGCCGGACCTCCCGTTGCCGCAACTTCGGCGCGGAGGAGCGCGAGGTGATTATTTCACACTCGCATCGTGAGATATTTTACAGATCCTCACCCAGGCCACACCCTATCCTAGACCGGCCCGTTGAAAAAACAGGCGTAACCAATAAACCGAACCAGTAACAGATGGGAAGGAGGACACGGCAATGGCCGACTGTAGAGTAATTCAACTAACGAGCGGACAGGGTTTAGATCATATCCAAGAAAGTAGCACCGTAGACGGTAAAAAACCCGAGAGTCTACTAGTGTGGAGAGCAAATGGTGGATGGGACCTTTATTCATTTCCGGGTAACGAGTTTAAGGCGTTGCCCGGCGATACGCCGCTACCAAAGGGCGCAAGCCTCGATCCATCAAAGTTACGAATCGAAACCGTGGTCGCGATGAGGGTAAACCCCTGTTGCTATTATCTCAATGGGAGGTGGGTCTGCTGTTGAGGAAGCTCTGAACAGAGACGCCTTCCGCGCCGTTATAGGGGCAAGCCGGAAGCAGACCATGGGCCACTGGGTCATGGTCCCGGCGAGCGGGTGCGCCATGGATGGCGCACCTTGTGCCAAAACATAAGGCTTGTTCCTCAAAGTGATCGAAGCGATACACAGAAGAAAGACCAATCACTCACGGTGGCGGCCGTTTTTGACTCAGCAATTGCTGAAGTAAATCGTGGGGTCCGCCACCCCAGCCGCCTTAAATCCTTCGGCGCGCAACCGGCAAGCCTCGCAAACGCCGCAGGCGCGGCCCTGGGCGTCGGCCTGGTAGCAGGACACGGTCAGCCCGTAATCAACACCTAGTTCGACGCCTTTCTTAACGATTTCCGCTTTTGTCAGGTGAATAAGAGGGGTGTGAATGCGCACCGGCCTTCCTTCCACACCGGCCTTGGTGGCTAGCCTGGCCATGGCTTGATAGGCTTGGATATACTCCGGGCGACAATCCGGATAGCCGGAGTAGTCCACCGCATTTACTCCGATGAAAATATCGTAGCACTCGGTGACCTCGGCCCAGGCTAAGGCGTAGGAAAGAAATATCGTGTTGCGAGCCGGCACATAAGTCACCGGAATGTGCTCCGAAGGAGTCACGGGCACCTCGATCGCGTCGTCGGTCAAAGCCGAGCCGCCAAACTGGCGCAGATCGAGAGAAACGATCTTATGCCGGAATACCCCGATGGTGGCCGCCACGCGACGGGCGGCTTCCAGCTCGGCGGCGTGGCGTTGGCCGTAATCGAAGCTCAGAGCGTAGCAATCGAATCCTTGATGTTTGGCCAAAGCAAGGCAGGTCGCAGAGTCCAGGCCGCCCGATACCAGGGCGATAGCACGAGGTTTGTCGTTCACTGTTGGCTGCAAAGTTGCTCTAAGGCTCATCTGCTTGTTACCCGCTCGCTCAGCGATGGTGAGTCTGTTGGGCCGCCCCGCGCGGCTTTACGAGGCAAGGGTCGCCGTAGAATCTAAACGACGCGGGAGACGAAAGTAAAGCGGAAACCGAGCGAAGGGTTGTAGCGCGGCCTTGGCGCTAACCGTAGCTGGCCGCCCGAACGCCGCAACTTTAGCATGGTTGGCCATTGCGTCGACATAACGAGATGCGTCGAGTACCGCTCGCTATCTGTCCGATACACCCAAAAAAATGGGGTTAGCCAGCAGATGAAGAAGGTCCTGCCGGCTAGACGCCCTCGTCTTAGCGCGATCCCTTTTTGTGCCGGGGGGCGCGAAGAGATCTGATGCCGCGATCAGGCTCCTCGCCAAATCGGCCATACGCAGGTTGCGATCCATGGCCATCTTGCGCATGGCAGCGTAGACACCGTTTGTGCCGCCGTCGTTGTAGGCGTCGTTACCGAGCACGCGCACGTCCTCAAACTGCACATAGGCCCCGAAATCGTAGAATAAGCCCGTGGTATAGCCGAGCGCGGTGCGCAGTGTGGACGCTTTTGCATCTTGCAGCGGAATGTTGCTCAGTTGCTTGTTTACGATTCTCGGCTGGCCGTCGTCCACATATTCAAAGCGGTAACTTAGAAACAGGTCCACTTTGCCTCCCTTAAGGGCGTCGACAATGTTGTCGGCGGCGTACATCGGTTGCATAGCCCCTGTATAAAGAATGCCTAGCATTATTGCCAGGTGATTTCTTGATCGAATGGCGCGAGACATAACACAACCTCTTTATAATTTATAGGTCACCCGCGACTGCAGGACGACTGCAGGTGGGATCGGCATCGTTGCCCCGCGTTTGACCGCGCCATTACGGTCCGACCGCGCGTTGCCCAGCGAGCGCACGTCTCACTTAGATATAGCGGTTCCTCGTCGTTGCTCAGGGCAATAACGAGGCCACGTTTGTAACCTTTTGATAAACTGCGACAATACCCCAGGAAAAAGGGTTTCAACCTGAATTCTTAGCGCCGTTTGACCGTGTTCGTGCGCGCTGTTCAGTACGTGGGTCTAGGGCGATTGAGCCGCTGTACGCCTCGGCGCGGTGCCTGTATTCTGGCTGCAGCCACATTGTCGGCGTTTGAACGTATCTGGCTGTTGTCGAACGCGTTCGTGCTGAACAGCACCTGCGGTATACTGGAATAAGCTAAGAAAGAATCGATTCTTTGCCCTGCAACGACGGAGGTTAGTGTTGCCTGGAAGCCATGATCCCCACAAGCCGCGAGCCGGCAAGAGCGATCCGGATCAACTCGATTCGATCGTTGCCAAAGCGCGTAAGGAACGGGAGCAACGTCTCCAAGGCTACCGCGAACAGTCTCTACGCCTC
>JBOHHR010000354.1:0-5003 GCA_050725475.1 Gammaproteobacteria bacterium
CCGAACTCGCGGCGCAGCCACTGCGGGATGACCACCTGCCCTTTGACGCTGAAATAGACGGTATCTGTTCTGTCCGTTATCTTCATAAACGATGTACAACAATTATATGTCAGTATGATTATGATTATATGCCCTTACATTTCATTATAGTCTTACTAGCCTGTTGTAGAAAGTCAAGCGACAGCCCAATCGCCTCCTCCGGGCCAAGCTCGCTTCCCTGATCGCCCCGGCGACGCCAATGGGTCGGCGCGGGGCCGGCCCCGCGTGAAGCATTTGCTACCCACGGGAACAGCTACCATTCATGGACCCAACGCGTTACGCACTAGAGGTATTGCGACGCATGCGGCTGAATCGAGGAAACTTATTTTCTTAACCAACCAGTAACCGTTTGTTAACGTGCGGGTAACAAACGCGCGCTAAGTTAATAGCATGATCACTTGGATGAGTGCTCATGCGTAGCCGCAACCCGTTTCTTCCGCGACGCTGCCGTGCAGTCTGGATCTCCGATATTCACCTGGGGTTTCGGGGGTGCAGTGCGGACTTTCTTCTGCACTTTCTGCGTAGCGTCGAATGCGAATACCTCTACCTCGTCGGCGACATCATCGATATCTGGCAGATGAAGAAGCGCCCTTATTGGCCGCAATCGCACAACGACGTGATCCGCACCATTCTCGGCAAGGCCAAGCACGGCACCCAAGTGATTTACGTTCCCGGCAACCACGATGAGCTGCTGAGGGACTACGACGGCACCACGTTCGGGAATATCCGCATCCAAAGGGATGCGATCCACACCATGGCGAATGGGCAGCGCTTCTTGATCGTTCATGGGGATGAGTTCGACAGCGTGGTCAAATGTTCCAAAGCTTTGGCCCTCATCGGCGGCCGGCTTTATGACCTCTTGTTGCGCGTCAATCATAGGGTGAATTTCATCCGCCGCCAGTTTGGTTTTCCGTATTGGTCGCTGGCGGCGTTTCTCAAGCACAAAGTTAAGAATGCCGCTCAATACATCAGCAACTTTGAACAGGCCGTGGCCTATGAGGCTTCTAAACGCAATGTCAATGGCGTCATCTGCGGGCATATCCACCGGGCGGAGATCACCCGCATCGGAGAGATCCTCTACTGCAATTGTGGCGACTGGGTCGAAAGCTGCACCGCGCTGGTGGAGGATCGGCACGGCAACCTACAGCTACTTCGCTGGTCGGATATTCGTCGGACCGCTCTGGAGCTCAAAGCGGCGGCTTGACGACTTCCGCCTTTCCAACCATGCGCATCGCGATAGTGACCGACGCCTGGGATCCCCAGGTCAATGGGGTGGTCACGACCTATCGAAATCTTAGGCGGCAACTTTCGAACCTGGGGCACGAAGTCTGCCTGCTGACGCCGGAGGCGTTCAACACCATCCCGTGTCCCACCTACCCTTCCATCCGGCTGGCCGTTTTCCCGAAGCAGGGTGTGTGGCGACAGCTGGCGGAATTTCGCGGCCAAGCCATTCACATCGCAACAGAAGGTCCCTTGGGACATGCGGCACGGGCCTTTTGCTTAAAGCATGAGATCTCCTGTACCACCTCTTTTCACACCCAGTTTCCGGAGTACATCCGCCTCCGGGCGCCCGTGCCCATCCCTTGGTCTTATGCCTACCTTCGCCGATTCCATGCACCAGCAAAACGAACTTTGGTGGCCACACCATCTCAGTTGGAACGGCTGCGCGGGTGGGGGTTTAGCCACCTGGAGATCTGGGAACGGGGGGTGGATGTGGAGACTTTTCGACCGACAGATAAAAACGGGCTGCTCGATGCGCCCAGACCGATTGCGATGTACATGGGCCGGGTTGCGGTGGAAAAAAACATCGAGGATTTCTTGCGCCTCGATCTCAATGGCAGCAAAATCGTCATCGGCGACGGTCCCGATCGCGAGAGGCTCAGCCAACGCTTTCCGCAGGTGCGGTTCTTGGGGCAGAAGCTGGGTCGCGATCTGGCGAACCATGTTGCGTGCGCTGACGTTTTGGTGTTCCCCAGCCGCACCGATACATACGGCTTGGTCATGCTGGAAGCCATGGCATGCGGGGTACCGGTGGCGGCTTATCCCGTGACCGGACCGATCGATCTCATCCGACCGGGCGTCACCGGATCCTTGGATCAAGACCTCAAAAAAGCCGTGACCCAGGCATTGCACTTAAATACCGACGATTGCGTCGCCTTCGCGCAGAACCACTCTTGGAGGGCGTGTGCAGAGCGCTTTCTTACCTGTCTCGCAGTTGTAAACTGAACGGAAAAACCTATGCCATACTCGGCGCGCCACAGGCGCCGACGGCAGAGAGCAGACCAACAGACGGTGGCTTTCCGGGATGAAACACCCGCTCGCCGAATGGTCTATATAGGCATACTATGAGGCGATGCCGGCATTGGGAAGGAAAACACGCGACTTGTATGCGGTTATGGGTAACCCCATTTCACACAGCAAATCACCCCAGATCCACCACGCCTTCGCGCAGCAAACGGGCCAAGCCATAGACTACCGCGCCATCTGCGTGGCCATGGGAGAGTTCGAGGAAGCGCTGTGGCAGTTTCGGGCCCGCGGCGGTAAGGGGCTCAATGTTACCCTGCCCTTCAAGCTGGATGCCTATCGCTTGGCTAGCGAAGTCAGCGCGGGAGCACAGAGGGCGGGGGCGGCAAACACGCTATGGTTCGACTCCAAAGAGAAAATCCACGCCGAGAACACGGACGGGATCGGACTGGTTCACGATATCGTGGTGAATCACCAACGCTCCTTGCGCGGACAGCGCATTCTGCTGCTGGGGGCGGGTGGCGCCGCCCGCGGGGTAATGGCGCCTTTGTTAGCCGAAGATCCCGCAGCAGTTTGGTTGGTAAATCGAACTGTGGCTAAGGCGCAGGAATTGGCGCGGCTTTTCGGCGACCTAGGTGAGATCCGGCCTCTAGGGTATGAGTACCTTGCTGGAAATCAGTTTGACCTGATCATCAACGCCACATCCGCCAGCCTTCAGGGGGATCTACCCCCACTGCCCGCCGATCTGCTTGCTCCCGGAGCCTGCTGCTATGACATGATGTACGGCGCTGAAGACACGCCGTTTGTGCGTTGGGCGCGCAATCAGGGTGCCCCGCAGGCGGTCGATGGTCTCGGTATGCTGGTCGAGCAGGCGGCGGCGTCGTTTTTTCTGTGGCGTGGGGTAAGACCGGACACCCAAGCGGTTATCGCCGAGTTACGTGAATGAGCGGGTGAAAGCCGCCCCCCGAAAAGGAGACACCCCTGAGAAAGAGGTCGCGGATGACGAGCGGTGTGTTTTGAATCGACGGGATCTCTATGCACCTTTGTGGGGCAAGCCCTGTGGCAGCCTAGGATCTTTAGGGGGCTGGGGCTGCCCGAGACAACGGCTCGCTTAATGCAATGGTTAATTGCTGGCCGAATCAGAGCGAATCCATGTATCTAGCGGGTGTGGTGGCCTTTCGTCGCAGGGTTTGCACAAGGTTATCCACAAATTTTGTGGGTAATTTTCTTTGGCCGCACGGTGGTGGTGGGTAGGGGGAACGTGCACCTCAATGATCATGTTACTAAATGCCGCGGTAGGCGACTGGCGGGTATTTTCATGGCGACCTTAGCCTTACAGGGCTGCCAACCGCGTATCGCTACGGAGCCTCTTTCGCAGGCTACGTCTATGCCGCCGCAATGGCGGCATTGGTCGCGGCAGAGCCGGCGTGCGGTGCTCGATTGGCCGGATAGCTGCGAAGAAGGCTTTGATCGGTTCGTTCCCGGTTGGAACGGAGTCCAGATCTATACTTTACGAACAACGTTTCTGGTCGAAGTAACCTGTACGCGCGGCGCCTACCAGGGTTCTCAGCGGGCCACGATCAAGACCTACGCCCAGGAGACGAGTCGGCGCTGAGGGCTAGCGTAATCAACTAAAAGCGCTCTCGCTTAACCTAGGTCGGTTTTTTTGGAGGATGGAAGCTATGGTGACCCATGCGGCTCCTGCGAAGGATCTGGAAACAAGCGTCCTCGAACGAGGCCGGCGCATACTCTCCGCCATGCAACGGCATGCCAAGGAGGCTCGCATCGACGACCAGTGGGTCGATCGATTTCTGCAGAAGATCATGGAGGACGAGCGCTTCCGTATTCAAGCCCTCAGGTTTGTGGATGTCCTGCCCGCTTTAAAAAGCGACGGGGAGTTGGCTCATCACTTGGAGGAATACTTCGCCGGGCACGATCTTCCCCTCACCGGTCTGATCCGATTTGGGATCCGCTATACCCGGGCGGAATGGGCCACGGCCCTGCTGGGCGGGACCGTGCGCAAAGCGATGCGGAACCTGGCGCGCCGGTTCCTCGGAGGGGCGGATATCGGCGAGGTATTGGCCACCGTCAAGCGGTTCCGCGATCGCGGTATCGACGCCAGCATCGATTTGCTTGGGGAAGCCATCGTGAGCGAAGCGGAGGCGGACAGTTATCGGGATAGCTATTTGCGTTTGCTGGAGGAAGGGCCTCAACGACTAGCGGATTGGGCCGCAGCCGGTGAGCCCCCCCCTCAACTCAACGTCTCGCTCAAGATCACCTCGCTTTATTCCCAAATTACCCCCTTGGATCCGGACGGCAGCGTCGAGGGCGTGGCCTCGCGGCTGCGCCCGATTCTGGTCGCCGCATGCGCGCAGGGTGCCTTTGTGTGCCTGGACATGGAGCACTACGACATTAAAGGAGTCACCCTGGAATGCTTTCGCCGCCTGCTGATGGAGCCCGAGCTACGTTCGTGGCCAGATATCGGGATCGCGATGCAAGCCTATCTCAAGGACACCGAGGCCGATCTCAAGGAACTGGCCGAATGGGCGAAAACCCGGGGCACCCCGGTGACGGTGCGTTTAGTGCGTGGGTCGTATTGGGACTATGAGACGGTGATCGCCGCCCAGAGCGGTTGGCCCGAGCCGGTATGGATGACCAAATGGCAGACCGATGCCTGCTACGAGAGATGCGCCCGATTGCTAATGGACAGCCACCCGCAC
>JBOHHR010000355.1:0-5442 GCA_050725475.1 Gammaproteobacteria bacterium
TCGAATCGGCTCTGGGATGAAGTCGGTCGGCGAAGTGATGGCCATCGGTCGTTCGTTTGAGGAGGCGCTGCAGAAAGCGCTGCGGATGCTGGAGATCGGGGTAGTCGGCCTCACCGGTAACGACAACATGAACATGCGCTTCCAGGACCTGCGAAAGGATTTGAGCCACCCAACCGACGAGCGCATCTTCGCGGTCGCCGCGGCTCTGCAATCGGGGTTCAGCGTCGAAGAAATCCATGAGCTTACCCACATCGACGGCTGGTTTCTTTACAAGCTCCAACACATCCTGGAAATTGAGAACGCCCTTGGACGATACGCTGGGGGCATCTGCCCAAAGGGTGCGCTGCTGGAAGCCAAACGCGCCGGCTTCTCAGATTTTCAAATCGCCAGGATTTTAAAATGCAACGAGGATGAGGTGTTGCGCATCCGGCGCAACTACGGCCTCAGGCCGTGCGTCAAACAAATCGATACTCTGGCGGCCGAATATCCCGCGCAAACCAATTACCTCTATCTGACCTACAATGGATCATCCGACGACATCGAGCGCGCGGGTAAGAAATCGGTCATGGTGTTGGGGTCCGGCGTCTACCGCATCGGCAGCTCGGTGGAATTTGACTGGTGCTGCGTGAATGCGGTGATGACGCTCCGCAAGCTGGGCTTCGAGACCATTCTAATCAATTACAATCCGGAGACCGTGAGCACGGACTACGACGAGTGCGACCGCTTGTACTTTGACGAGCTGAGCTTTGAGACCATTTGCGAGATCTATGAGAAAGAGAAGCCTCTGGGCATCATCATTTCAATGGGGGGGCAGGCTCCCAACAACCTGGCGATGCGCCTGCACCAGGCCGGGATGAAGGTGCTGGGCACATCGCCGCAGAGCATCGATAACGCGGAGGACCGCCACAAGTTTTCAACCCTACTGGATGAGTTGGGAATCGACCAGCCGGAGTGGCGCGAGCTGGTCTCCATGCAGGAAGCCAGGGCTTTTGCGAAGCGAGTAAGCTACCCCGTGCTGGTGCGCCCTTCGTACGTTTTGAGCGGCGCCGCAATGGGCGTCGCCTCGAATGATGGCGAGCTGACCAAGTTTCTCGAGCGTGCCGCCGAGATCTCTAGAGAACATCCGGTGGTGATCAGCAAGTTTGTGGAAAACGCCAAGGAGATTGAGCTCGATGGGGTGGCCAAGGGCGGTGAAATCCTCGTGCACGCGATCTGCGAGCATGTAGAGAACGCCGGTGTGCATTCCGGCGATGCCACGCTGGTGTTGCCCCCGCAGCGGACCTACATGGAAACCATTCGGCAAGTGCGCAATACCGCTCGCAAGATCGCTCAGGCATTGAATATCACCGGGCCCTTCAACATCCAGTTCATCGCCAAAAACAATGCTGTGAGAGTAATTGAGTGCAACCTGCGGGCCTCGCGAAGTTTCCCTTTTGTTTCGAAGGTATACAAGGTCAATTTCATCGATTTGGCGACGCGCGCGCTGGTTGGGGAGCCGCTTGAGAAAGAAGACAAATCGTTCATGGACCTGGAGTACGTGGGCGTCAAAGCACCGCAGTTTTCGTTTACGCGACTTCAGGGCGCCGATCCGACTTTGGGCGTGGAAATGGCCTCCACTGGAGAAGTGGGCTGCCTCGGGGACGACTTCGAGGAGGCCTTCTTGAAGGCGCTGATCTCGGTGGGATATAGGGTTCCGGTGAATTCCATTCTCATGTCCACGGGGCCGCTCGATAACAAATCCGCATTCATTTCCAGCGCCCGGCAACTGAAGACGCTGGGTGTAACGATCTACTGCACGGAGGGGACCTCGAAGTTCATGCGACAGTACGGAATCGAAACCGAGATCGTACACTGGCCCCTAGAGAAGAAGACCCCAAACGTGCTGGAGTACATCAGCGAGCGGAGATTCGATTTAGTGATCAACATCCCCAAAAACTACCAAGAAGAGGAGCTCACCAACGACTATATCATTCGCCGCAAGGCCGTGGATTTTGGCATTCCGGTCATCACCAACATCCAACTGGCTAACCGTTTTGTCGAAGCGCTTGCCAGCAAAGGGAATCAAGAATTGCGAATAAAGAGTTGGCACGAATACACGTGACATAGCTCGCCGTCTGTGGTGGTTTCCAGAACCGCGCTGCTCGGTCTGGTTTACCGCTTGGCTCGAGAGGCAGAGAGAGCCGGCAGCGGAAAACTAGCGCACGGCGCGTAGAGCCTTCGTAGCCTTTTCTGCCGCTGCTTCGTAATGCTTTACGCGATCGAAATAGCTTTGCTTGAGATGCCGCCCACCGCCCGCGAGATGTTGCCAATCCTCGGGCTGGATGACCTTTGCCTTTTCTAAGGCCGCTTGTGCCTCCCGCAGTTTCTCGCTGGCCGCCATCTTCGCCTGCCGCCTCTTCTGCGCCGGGGACTCGCTCTTTTGAGCCTGTTCGATGGTTCGCTTTGCGCGTGCTTTGGTAGCTTCGATCTGGTCTGCCGTAGGGCCTGGTTGAATTTGGATCTCTTCAACCTGGCGCGCCCCGACGGGTGGTTTAGATGAAAAGCTCACCCGTCCTTCGGAATCTACCGATTTATAGATCGGTTCCGAGTACGCTAGCGAGCAGCAAGCAAGCAGAAGTACGCTTATACCTGAGCAAAAACATGAATACATGGCCGATGAGCTGAAGTTCGATCCTCTGTCACGCAAATAACCAAGTTGCCGTTTTTTCAAGCCGTATAGAAGCAAGGCCGAATCTCAGAGGTTCGCTAATTATCCATCGCTGTCGTGGCGTAGTGCGTGGGGGTCGGCTTTTTACCGGAGGGATCGGCAAACTGGTCGTTAAGCCTTTGGATGTAAAGTCCCCCGTCCAAGATCACTTTATTGATCCGCTGGCGAGCCCAGACCCCCCAACCAGTGGGTGTACTGGGTAAGAACGCGCGCAACAACCCGGTATTTTTTTTAAAGGCTTTTAGCAAAAATTCGCGCGTGCGCTCATCGTCTATGCTTTTCTCCAGGGCTTTGACAGCCTTTGGTGTAAGGGCTTTTTGGATGAGGTAGTGGATGAGGGCTATTGCTGCCACCAGCCCAGCCAGCGCCATCCAAGGAAATACCTTGTCTTGAAGCAAATGCAGCCACGGGGGGCTGAATCGACCGTCCGCCCAGTACCCAAGATAAAAGCTCAATCCGAAAGCCGCCAAGCCCAATGCGCCAAAAACCATCAGATCGGCACCCAGCACCCGCTTTCGCCAAAGCTTTCGGTGCGCTTGCAGTTGGGGCACCAGTTCATTTTGGATATTTTTTGCGGTTTCCTCCAAGACCCCGATGATGCGGTAGGCGCGATCCACTTCCACCTGGTGGATCCGTTCGTAGATCTCGGCGAAGTCGAAATCGCGTTTCTCTTCGAAACGGCGGCGCAGATTTTCGTCCTCTATGGGCATCGCCACTTCCGGATTGTAGATGGCGTAAGAACGGCCCGCCGTCAGACCCCTGTTCGCGAGCGCTCGCTGCCAGGCGGCAAACACTTTCTCCGGATTATCCTCGTGCGCGGAGGTGTCGATCTGATTAAGCACGTAGAGAAACTTGTTCGAGTCCGCGCGGTTTATGGTGTTGGTAACCAGATGCTCCAAGGTATCCCGCATCGCGCCGGGTTCCGGATGCCGGGCATCAAACATGACGATCACTAAATCGGATAGCTCGACTATGTGGTCTGTGAGCTTTAGGGTGGCATCGCGTTGGGCATCGGCGTCGAAGCCCGGGGAATCGATGATGATCTTGCCGCGCAGTTTTTCGCTGGCGCAGGTTTTGAGCTGCAAATAGGCGTCGACGCGGCGTCCTTGGCCTTGCGATACTCTCTCGATGTCTGAGCTAATCTGGTAGAAGGGAAAGCGCGGGTCCGCATCCAGCGATCGCCCGGGAAGAACCCGAGGGTTGGGATCGCTGCTGTAACACAGCACCGTAAACTTGTCGTCCACGGCTTGGTTGCCGGTGGGCTGGAGCTTCAGCCCGAGATAGTGGTTGATAAAGCTCGATTTGCCGGAGGAGTATAGCCCGAGCACAGAGAGCAAGGGCCACCAGGGGACGCGGGTCGCAAACGATTCGTTCGGATCGAGCAAGCCAAGCCGGTAGGCCACTCGATCGAGCTGGCGGAAGCTCTGCACTACCTCCAAGAGAATGGGGTTTTCTTTATGCAGATGTCTTTCGAGTTGTTTTAAGCGCTCTCTTAGCTGCTTTACTGTGGTTGTGCTTTGGGCCACGTACTTCCTCCCACCAAGTTGCTGTTTTTTCAATTACCTCTGGGCACCCAAGTATAGCATAGCGTCAGCGGAGGACGGGTAGGCGCCAATATTTCATGGGTGGCGGTTTTTCCCCGGTTCCGAAACGCAGGACAAGCGAGCTTTTCGGTCGAAAAGTCGTGCAAATGAATAATAAACGGCGCCAAAGGTAGGTAGCCTGCGTAACGCGCAAGGGCCTGTGAAACAGGTGGAACCGCTCCCAGAAAAAACGGCAAAAGAATGGGGCGTCTTTGCCCTGCTCCAAAATCTTCAAGTTGTCGGCGGAACCGCCGATGGGCAGGGCAGCATTTGACAATATCATTACCTCAACCATCGACTTCTTATCACAGTCAGCCCTCAATCGAGGGGCTCTGTACAGCCGCAGCCCCCTTTTTTATCACGTAGGTGCAGATCATAGTCGTGCAGACTCATCATGGGTCAGTATCCCGCGTGTGTGCTCGCACGGATCATAAAATCTCCGACCCCAGTCATAAATCTTATGACCACCCGCCGGCGCCGGAAAACATTAGAATCGAACCCCTACCGATCATTCTGCTAGCCATAATATTTATGAGATCCCCCCGCCATCCGTTATCAGAGCCGAGCGCGAATCTTTTCGCTGAATCCTTATAGAACAGGGTCATACGATACGTTCACGTATCGAGCCTCCCAGTTGGCATGGGGCTTGTCAATCCATTCGTGGCAGAAAACTCAATGGCGATGACGATCCGGACCTAAAGCACGCAGTGGCCGCATATGCATGAACTTACTACCGCAAATATCACTGGAAAAAATTCCCAGTGGCTATGTCGGCACGCTGAAGACGGTCCAGCACATCATCGACCTTCTCAAACGCGGCGCCAAGGACTTTTATATACGCCAGACCGCGATCGATATCTTGCTGCAGAGAGGCGTCAAGCCGAAAGATTACTTGGGCGAGATCAAGGCGCTGTTCGAATGGGTGCAGCAGAACGTCCGCTATACCAAAGACACTTTTCGGGTGGAGGTCCTTCACTCACCGCGGCGGATGCTGCAATTGCGCGCTGGCGATTGCGACGACATGGCGATCCTGCTGGGCGCAATGTTGGAGTCCATCGGGCATCCGGCGCGCTTGGTGCTCACGGGTCCCGACCCGCTCAAGCCGGACGTTTTCAGCCATATCTATCTGGAGGTTTTTCACAAGGGCCGATG
>JBOHHR010000356.1:0-4342 GCA_050725475.1 Gammaproteobacteria bacterium
GTTGACTACCACCTCCTTCTGCCTCTCTTCGAAGGCACAGGCTCCCGTCTCGTCGATGGAGTACCAGCGGGTGATGAGGAATTGATGTTCGCTGACCTTCGCACAGACGGTGTCGCCGTACCGGATCTCGTTGGACGCACGGTCATAGACCAGACCCTGCACGAGCTTCGTGTAATCGCTTTCGCTTGAGTCGTAATCACCCGGAAAATCAGTAACCGAAACCTGTACAGCGACTGTGCCACGTTCCGGGTTTATCGTGAACGCCGGGTGGATGAAGTTCGGATGACTCCGTTCTTCATGGATCAAGACGGATCCTGCGGAAGCCGGACCTACGAACAGGGCTGAGAACAGGGCCGATGTCCATTGCAATTTCGCGGTTACTTTGCTTTTCATGAGAGTTCTCCTCAATTTAGCCTAATCGATACTTTGTGCGGAGTGGTCGAAGGTCCCCACCTGCTGTTGACGCTTGGATTGGGAACGTCCACTGTGCGCATTGAGACGGGGTTGACCGGCGTTTTATTCCGGGGCAGAGTTGAGCAGCGCCAGGCCGGGCACTGTCGGGAATAAAAATCCTCGTTGATGACGTCTTGCTAAGCAAACCGAACGATGGGAGTGATTCGGTGCAGGCGTCAAAAAGAGCTCAGAAAAGGCGACAAGAGCGATTCAAAGCCCTCACGCTACCGCATCTCGATGTGCTGCTCGGGATCGCCCGCAGGCGCATGAACGATACGGCGCTCGCGGAGGACTTAGTGCAGGATACCTATCTACGGGCGTGGGAGGCATTCGACAGCCTGGTTGACGAGGTGCAGGTGCGCGGCTGGCTGGTGCGAATACTCCAGCGCATGACCAGCGACCACTACCGCACTCATCTGCGCCGCCAGACGCTCTTGCCGGTGACGCGCTTAGAGGACGCGCACAGCGAAATTCTCGCATCTCAGGAAGAAGATCCCCTGGAGACGCTGATTAACCGCTGCTCCGATGAGCGCATCCAGCACGCTTTGGGCCATCTTCCCCGGGAGTTCGCGCAGGCCCTGGAGCTACACGACGTCGAAGGGTTTAAATACTGCGAGGTGGCCGAGATCATGGAGGTCCCCCTCGGCACGGTCATGAGCCGGATCGCCCGTGGCCGGCGCCTGCTCGCGGCATTGGTACTGAAGGATCGGCACGCCTGGGATCGGGATCCGACGCAGGCTTTAGACACCAACACACATTCAAGGCAGGATTCAGAACCATGACCCGGCTCATCGATGACACCGAAGAGCGCCATCGATCCCTCATCGACCAACTGGCGGCCTATGTCGATGACGAGCTGTCAGCGGAAGCACGCGCGCAGACGGAGGCCCATTTGGTCGGCTGCACGCGCTGCCGGCGCGACATTGCCTTGCAGCGTGCGTTGCGTGATCGATTGGCCGGACAAGCCACCACGCGTGCAGGCGCCGCGCTGAGCGAGCGCATCGCCGCGGCCATAGATACGGCAACTGCCCCGACGAGCACCAGCGTATTGCGGGGCTGGGTGGCAAACATCGTCCAAGGGCTGCGGGGCGTGTTCCAATGGTTGATCCCACGCCCGGTACGATCCATCCTTCCCTGGCTCGGTTGGGCCTTTGTGGTGCCGCTTGGCGTAGCGCTGATCTTGGTCAACCGCCCCGAAGGCGAAGTAGACCAGGTTCCGATAGAAGGCGTCCCGGCGGAGGTTCCAGTCATCGTCGCGGCTTCCGATCTCAGGTTTGCGCTGCAGGAGGTGGTAGCAAGATTCGCGGCAGACACCACGCGCGAGCTTAAGCTCGTATTCGGTTCCTCGGGTAATTTCGCCCGCGAGATCGAACAGGGCGCGCCGTTTCAGATGTTCCTGTCCGCGGACGAGGGTCTTGTGTTCAAGCTCGCAGAGGCGGGGAAGGCGGTGGATCGGGGCGTGCTCTACGCCATAGGGCGGATCGTGATCATGGTGCCGCACGGATCGCCCCTCAAGGCCGATCCCGAATTAAAGGATCTGGCCGCCGCGCTTGCAGAGGGACGGATCAAAAAATTTGCCATCGCAGATCCAGAGCACGCTCCGCACGGCAAACGCGCCGAAGAGGCGCTGCGTCGTGCGGGCCTGTGGGATCGCATCAAGGAGCATCTGGTCTTGGGCGAAAACGTTTCCCAAGCCGCCGAGCTCGCCACTACCGGAGGCGCTCAAGGGGGCATCATTGCCTACTCTCTGGCGTTGTCACCTTCGGTCTCGAAGCTCGGCCGCTTCGCGCTCATCTCGGACACCTGGCATAAGCCTTTGAAGCAACGCATGGTGCTGATCAAGGGTGCGGACGAAACCACACAAGCGTTCTACCGGTACATGCAGCAACCGGCTGCGCGGGATATCCTGCGCCGCCATGGCCTCGCCCTGCCGGGCGAGCAGTAAGACCGGGGTTGTAGGCGGTTCATTCACCACGCCGGTGCACTGAGTGGCGGTGCGAACGATCGGGCGAGCTTCACAGCGCAGCTCGACTAAAGGAGCACGACCATGACGAGTCATAAGTTGACGGTGAAAACCGCACTGACCCGCGGGGCACGGGTCATCACCTGGGCAGGGGGTTCCAATGCCTCGCCTAACCCTTAGCTCAACTGGACGGGCAAAAGCGCGGCGCCGGTTAGTTAGTTCGTTTAGGGTCACATTTGTGATGCATTCAATTTAGGAGGTTTCTCATGAAAATCCTTAATAAAGTTTTGTTAGGCGGTGGGGAGGTAACAATGCGAACAGCGAAGACAAAAGGAGCTCGAGAAGTCGTCGATGGAGCGATATCGCTCGGTGCCGGAGAGGTAATGGCCGGTCGCGCAGGCGCTGAGGGCGTTTATGGTTACACGTCTACCGCCCGCTCCCTCTCCAGGGTGGTAGTTGCGGCGCTAGTGCTGGCTGCTGGTCTGCTCCTGCCTCAGCCGGTTCTGGCCGGAAATGCGGTAACACGCTGGATGGACCTCGCGCTCCGAGCGGTGGCCGCCCAGAACGTGGGAACGCCGAACGCGGGGCGGCTATATGCGATGGTCACGGTGGCCATGTATGACGCGATCAACGGCATCAATACCGCGAATACCCCCGGTCAACGTGAGCGCGAGCATGCCCTCGTGCCACCGCTGGGCGCGCCCATGGGGGCGCACGCAATGTGGCGGCGGCCGCAGCCGCCCATACGGTGCTCGTCAACCCGGAGTTTGGGCTGTCACCGGCCAGGAAAGCCGAGCTTGGCGCCGCTCTGGATACCGACATCACGGCGGCCGGTGGACTGGACAATCAGCGCGTGGTTGATGGGAGAGACTGGGGCCTGTCTGTCGGCCAACAGGTGGTGTCTCAGCGCGCGACGGACGGTACTCAATCGGCAGAGACGATCCCCGCTGGCAGCGAGTGCGGCGTGTTTCGCGCAAGCTGGGACGCGCGTTGGCGCAACATGACGACGTTCGGCGTCGACGATCTGACACAGTTCCCAGAATCGCCGGCGCCTCCGGCCCTCACAGACTCCGAGTACACAGAGGCGTTCAATGACGTCAAGACCTGTGGCAACTCCCCAACTCTGGACCTGATGTGTGCCGACCCGACCACGCCCGCAGAGCGAGTCGAGATCTCAACGTTCTGGCAGGCCGAGAGCGGCACGGCGCGCGAGACCGGTATATGGTTTCTGGCGTTGGCCCAGATCGTCGAGCAGGAGGATACGGTTGCCTCCCTCTCGCGCACCGCACGCCTGTACGCCCTCGTCGGGATGGCGATCGCCGACGCGGTAAGATCCTCGTGGGGGACGAAGCATGCATACAACACCTGGCGGCCGTTCCACGCGATCCAAGAGGCGAGCCGAGACGACCTGCTGTGCGACGGGAACCCCAACACCATCGGCGACGAGCTCTGGCAACCGCGGATCTTCCCCAGCATCGGCGGGACACCGGAGTGGGACTCGGGCCTTTCGACCTTCGCCAGCGCCGCGGCGTCGGTGATTATGAAATTTTACCGCAAGAAATCCCGCATCAGCCCCTTCTGCTTCGATACGACCGTCGGAGGCGACCCTGGCTAACGCCTTTGGCCCACCGACGACGAGCGCTCCTCGCTGCTACGACACTGTGTCTCAGGGGCGCGATGAGGCTGGACGTTCCCGCATCTTCCAGGGCATCCACTTCGAGTTCTCGAACCAGAACGGGCGCGAAAATGGCGAAGTAATCGGAGCGTATATCGAAAGAAATCGGCTACGGCGCTTCGACAGAAAAAGCCGCGTGCGAATTCACTGACTGAAGGGCCGCGTTGCGGTGGTCCAGGGACTCGGCGGTTCATCCACCACGCCGGTGCACTGAGTGGCGGTGCGAACGATCGGGCGAGCTTCACAGCGCA
>JBOHHR010000357.1:0-7826 GCA_050725475.1 Gammaproteobacteria bacterium
GCGCTGATGTCGTAGATGGAGAGGTTTTGTTTTCGCAGCGCGATCACCCGTTCACGCACGGGGTCGGATTTGGGGGCGGGTCCCTTGGCGGGCGGCAGGAAGAAGGGACGGTGGGGCTGTTGGCGAAACTGAGTGCACAGCACGCGAAAGGAGCCTGGGGTGTAGCCGAAGCGCCGTGCGGCTTCAGCCGAGGGCAGGCCCTCGACGAAGTAGGCGCGCAAGGCTTCGTACTGGCGGTGGGTAGGGTTTTGCGGCTGGAGGAAGCGGCGGGCGAGTCCCGTTAGCTTTATATATGGAGTGTTAGACACATACCCACTATGTCTTGTATGCGCCGTGTTGTCAAGGCACTATCGGTTGAGGCGGTCGCCCTATGCCAGAATACCGCTTGCTTCACTATGCCTATGGGCTATAAGCAGCGTACGCACGCCTTACTCAGGCGGCAGATCGATAGTGAGATAATGTGGGAGATAGATTTACATCTAGCGTATGCTAACGCCGTGGACGGGGCGAGACTACCACCACCGTTGCGATGACGGCTGATCCGTTAGCGATTGAGAAGCGATGGGAATCCAGGCTAGTGATCCCTGCAGGCCTGGCGATCCTCGCCATGGAGTTTCCCTGGGCGCGGAAATGGCTTCACGTGCACTGGGTGCAACCGGTGCTCATCGCCGAAGTGGCTTTCACGGAATGGACCGACGATCACCGCATTCGTCATTCCTCTTTTCAAGGCTTGCGCGAGGATAAGAGCACGAAAGAAATTGCGGAGGAAAAGCCGGCGGTGAAAATCGAAGAGAAGAAAAGCCCGCGCGCGAGAAACGGAAAATTCAAGCTGACTAATCCGGACAAGGTGCTCTACCAAGAACAAGGTCTCACCAAAAGAGACCTCGCGCTCTACTACCAAGCAGTCGCTGAGTTGATTTTGCCCCACGTCAGGAACCGCCCTCTGACCCTGGTGCGCTGCCCCAACGGTCCCAAAGGTCGATGCTTTTATCAAAAGAACATCAACGAAACGGTTCCCGAAGCAATCGAGAGCGTGCCGATCCCGGATCAGGACGGGATTTCACATTACATGATGGCGAATTCGCCCGCAGCGTTGATTGGGCTGGTTCAGATGGGAGTGCTCGAAATCCACCCTTGGGGCTCGACCGCCGACGATCTCGATCGCCCAGACCGGATGTTCTTTGATCTTGACCCGGACGTGGGACTCGGTTTCGAAAAAGTTATCGAAGCCGCCCGACTGCTGCACGCACGGCTCGCCGATCTCGGATTGATCTCGTTTCTGAAAACAACCGGTGGCAAAGGACTACATGTCGTCGTGCCGTTTGAGAGACGTCATAGTTGGGATGAAATGAAAAGTGTTTCGAAAGCACTTGCCGAAGATATCGTGCGACAAGCGCCGTGTTCTTACACTTCGAAAATGCCCAAAGCACAGCGCAAGGGAAAAATATTCATTGATTATCTTCGTAACAGCAAAGGCCAGACCGTGGTCGCCGCATTCTCCACTCGCGCCAAACCGGGCGCAACCATCTCGGTTCCGCTCGACTGGAAAGAATTGAAAACGGGTCTCCGCCCCGATCAATGGAACGTGCTGAACCTTGGCGAGCGGTTACAAAGATTACGCCGCGATCCGTGGCAGGATTTCTTCGATGTTCGGCAAAGGATCACGGGGAGGATGAAGCAGACGTTGGGCCTCAAGAGACAAAGCTAGTGCTACTCTTCGCGGCTCAACCAAGCAGCTTTGCTACCGATTGGACTCACAGCGCTCGCGTTGACTAAACCGTGAGTGCGCCTTTGCGTAGTCCCGGATGTGGTAGACGGTAACAAAAAAGTTAAACACATGATCAATAATGAACTCCTTGTCTTTGAAGTCGCAGTCCTAAAGAGATCATGACGACGCGTGCGGTCGATGTTGCCATCATAGGGGCGGGCACTGCTGGTTTATCAGCCCGCCGCGAGGCGGCAACGGCAAGCCCTCGCGTGATACTGATCGAATCGGGGCCTTACGGGACCACGTGTGCGCGTGTCGGATGCATGCCCTCAAAGCTTTTCATCGCTGCCGCGGAGATGGCGCACGCGCTAGCAGCGGCGGGTGAGTTTGGCATAACCATTCCAAGCGGGGCGCGCATCGATGGGCGAGCCGTCATGCAACGGGTGCAGCGCGAGCGAGACCGCTTCGTCAATGGCGTGCTCGACTCCATAGGCGAGATACCGGATAACCAACTTGTGCGTGGCCATGCGCGTTTCGTAGGCCCTAATACGTTGGAAATCGACGACGGCACACGGATCGAAGCGAGGGCGATCGTGATCGCGACCGGTTCCTATCCATCGATCCCGCGCTCATTGGAGCCGGTGCGTGAGCAGGTGCTGGTCAGCGACGATCGATTCGAATGGCAAGGCCTGCCCCCCTCCATAGGGCTGATCGGTACCGGCTCGGTCGGTTTGGAGCTAGGTCAAGCCTTGCATCGGCTGGGCGTACGCACGCGCTTATTCAGCCAAGGGGATAACATCGGCCCGTTGCGCGACCCAGTTGTCAACGAAGCCGCCAGAAACATCATCGCACGCGAGTTGCCCCTGTTGTTGAACGCGGAAACCGAGTTTGAAAAGGACGGCAATGGTGTGCGCGTGCGTTGGCGGACCAATGGAGGCGAAGGTGAAGAACGCTTCCGATGGATCTTGTCGGCAACTGGTCGGCCGCCCAACCTTGCTGGACTCGATCTGGAGAAGACAGGGCTCGAGTTGGATGAACGCGGATCACCGCGTTTTGATCCCCGAACGATGCAGTGCGGAGATAGCCCTATCTTCATCGCCGGGGATGTCAACGGGTATCGTCCTCTGTTACACGAGGCCGCCGATGAAGGCCGCATCGCCGGGATCAATGCCGCCTCCTGGCCGACAGTCCAGGCCATGAGGCGCCGAACCCCTTTGGGCATTGTCTTCACCGATCCGCAGCTCGCTGTTGTGGGCACGGGTTTTCCGGATCTCGATGACGGCGTTGCGATCGGAAGCATCGACTATCGCGATCAGGGTCGCGCTCGCGTTATCGGAAAAAACGCCGGCTTGATCCGCATCTATGCCCGGCGTGAGACCGGAACCTTGATCGGTGCCGAGATGGTGGCACCGCGTGTCGAGCACATGGCGCACTTGCTCGCCTGGGCCGTACAGAGAGAGCTTACTGCGGCAGATGTCCTCGATCTGCCCTTCTACCATCCGGTCCTGGAAGAAGGGATCCGCAGCGCGATCCGGGCGCTATGCTCGGAGCTCAAAACCATGCCCCCGGAGCGGTCTCAAGACCTGGAGTGCGGTCCGGGCAGCTAAGGCGCGAGCTCCATCGGCATCGTGAACCTACCCAGCTCAGAAAAGCGTTGATGTAACGCGGTCACGATGCGTTCGCGCCGCCAGCTTCCGCGTTTTGTTAGCTGGAACTCTCGACCGCTGGCAATTCGGCCAGCAGCTTCATGAGGGCGGCATGGTCCACCGGCTTGACCATGTGGTCGTTGAACCCGGCGTCTGTGGACTTTTGCCGGTCTTCGTCCTGGCCCCATCCGGTCAAGGCCACCAGCACCATGCCCTTACCCCACGGTTGTTCTCGTATCTTGCGGGCCGCCTCGTAGCCGTTCAGCTTCGGCAGGCCGATGTCGAGCAGCACCACCTCGGGCCGGAACGTCGCCGCCGCCTCCACCGCCTCGAGCCCGTCGTAGGCGGTGTGCGTCTCGTTGCCGGTGAGCTTAAGCAACATGGCGAGGGACTCTGCCGAGTCCCGGTTGTCATCGACAACGAGAATGCGGCGGGCGGTCGTTGTCGTCGGCTCGCTGACGGTCGGCTCTGGCGGCGGTTTCGGTGTTTCGATCCTGATCGGCAGACGCACCACGAACTCGCTCCCCTGACCGATACCGGCACTGTGGGCTTCCAGCGTGCCATCGTGCAACTCCACCAACTCTCTTACCAATCTCAGGCCGATGCCCAGCCCGCCATGCGAACGCTCCAGCGAGGTATCGACCTGCGTGAACATCTCGAAGATGCGGGGCAGCATGTCGGCGGCAATGCCGATGCCGGTATCCTGCACGCGGATGACGGCCTGCCCACCCTCTCGCTCGACGGCCAGCCGGATGCGACCCCCCTTGTCGGTAAACTTGCAGGCGTTGTTGAGCAGGTTGCCCACCACTTGAGCCAGCCGGGTCGGGTCACCGTTCAGGTAGATCGGCTGTGGCGACAACGTGACGGTCAGCTCATGGTCCCTGCTCTCGAGCAACGAGCGGGCGGCTTCGACGGCGTGCCTCAGGACCGATCCAGTTCGATCCGCTCCTTGCGAAGTTTGATCTTGCCCCGGCTGATGCGACTCACGTCGAGCAGGTCACCCACCAGCCGGACCATCTGGCCGATCTGACGCTCCACCATCTCGGACGCCGATTGAACAGCCGTACCGTCACCGCCCGTCAGCCGCATGATTTGCACGGCGTTGCGGATCGGGGCGAGGGGGTTACGGAGTTCGTGGGCCAGCATCGCCAGGAATTCGTTCTTGCGGCGGTCGGCTTCCTTCAGCGCCTCTTCCGCCCGCTTGAGGTCGGTGATATCGATAGCCATCCCACCGATCAGCGCTGCCTTGCCATCCGGCCTACGATCGGGAACTTGCTGACGATCGAGTGGTGGACGATCCCATCCGCTTGTTCCAAGCTCTCGATCACCTGCACGCCCATGTCGCTGGCTAGCGCTCGCCGGTCGTTCTCCTTGAACTGCTCGGCGGTCTCCAGCGGAAAGACCTCCTCATCGGACTTGCCGTACAGCTCCGGCCAGCGCGTGCGGAAGACCCGCTCGGCAGCGTCGTTGGCGTAGACGTAGCGGCCTTCGAGGTCTTTGATCCACGCCAGCCCAGGCAGGTGCTGCATGAACCGCGCGAAGCGCTGCTCGCTGGCGCGCACGGCCTGGGCCGCTTCCTGGCGCACACGAGCCAGGTCCAGATGCGTCCCGACGCGGGCTAAAAGCTCCCGAGCGCTGAACGGCTTGACTAGGTAATCGTCGCGCCCTCATCCGAGCTTCCTCCCCGGCCCGTGCGGAGAGCATGATGACTGGGATCTCCCGAAGGCTTGGGTCAGCCCGCACCTGTTCGAGCAACCCGAAGCCGTCGAGCTCCGGCATCATCACGTCCGTCAAGATCAAGTCGGGGTGCCGTTGCCGGCTGATGTCCAGCGCCTCTCTGCCGTTGGCTACGGCCTCCACGTCGAACCGTTGGCTCAAGAGCCGTCGCACATACTCCCGCATGTCGGCGTTATCATCGGCCAGCACGATGCGAGGCCGGGGGCCGTTCTCGGATGGTGGAAAGGGTGCGGCAACATCCCTGCCGTCCAGAAGGTCCGAAACGGCCGTCTCGGGCTGTTGGTCATCCGGTAGCCACCGCAGTGCTTCTTCGACGTAAATGCCGGGTGCAAGGGAAGTGGAACTCAGGCTGCGCGTCCCCCGGTCCCGCCGATGCAATCTTGCGGCAGGTGGGCCGAGCCGGTGGGGATGGACACGGTGAAGGTCGTTCCTTGCCCTTCGACGCTTTCGACTCTGACCTCGCCGCCGTGCAGCTTGGTCAGTTCGTACACCAGCGCCATGCCGATGCCCTTGCCTTCGTGCGTTCGGCCGCGGCTGTGCTCGACGCGATGGAAGCGCTCGAACATGCGCGGCAATTCTTCGGATGGGATGCCCACGCCGGTGTTGCGCACCGTCAAGCGCGCTTGGCCATCAACTGCCTGCAAGCATACTTCGATTTCGCCATTCAGTGTGAACTTGAAGGCGTTGCTGAGCAGATTCAGGACGATTTTTCCCCACATGTCGCGATCGACGTAGACCGGCTCGCCCCCACTGAACGCCGGGCAATCCACGACCAATCGTAAGTCGGCCTTTTCGCAAGCCGAGCGGAAATTGCTGGCGAGTTCCGCCGTGAGGGCGGCCAGGTCGGTCGGATGGTACGAAGCCTGAATGCGCCCGGCCTCGATGCGGGAGAAATCCAGCATCGTGTTGACGAGCTTCAGGAGCCGGAGGGCGTTTCGGTGTGAAACCTCCAAGTCCTTGGCTGCACCCACGGGGAGGATGCCATGGGCGTGGGCCAGTGCATCTTCCAGCGGCCCGAGCATCAGCGTCAGGGGCGTGCGGAACGCGTGGCTGACGTTGGCGAAGAACTGGGTTTTGAGCCGGTCCAACTCCTTGAGCCGCTCGTTGAGGACCCGCAGCTCTCGGGCCTGGCGGGCCACCTGCTCTTCGGCCGGCTTGCGCTCGGTGATGTTCCGGCCCTCCGCGAGCAAGTATTCGACCTCGCCGGACTCGCTCCGGATGGGTTGCAGGGAGAAGTCAATCGTGATGGGGACGAGTCCGGACTGCTCGCCGTAGATGTACTCCCCGGCGGCGGCGCGCTGGATGGCGACTTGGAGTTGCTTCTGGGCCTGTTCCGAGACCTGCCACCAGCGAGCGGTCCAGAAGGGCTTTCCCCGGATCTCCTTAATCTGGTGGCCTGCGCCCTCTAGGGCGGCGCGGTTCACCTCTAGGATATCGCCACGGGCGTTCAGGAGGGCGACAAACTGGTACATGCCATCCAGGATGACTGCCGCCCGCCGCTCATGTTCCTTGACCTCGGCGGATCGCTCGTCGAACGAAGACGTTGTCATAATCACTCTAGGATTTTCCCATTATTCCTTTCCTCCCTGCTCAAATTCCAGGGGATACCGCGCGGGCTCCCCGTGCCGCTGACAAAGGTCGTTCACTTCCTTCTTTCATCTCGATGATGCGCAGCTGGCCGTGTTCGGGAGTCTGTGCACGCAATACGTTCAGAAATTGTGGTTACTTCCTCTGTTCGCCGTCGGTGATGACCGGTGAGCCCGTGGCCTCAAACCGCTCAATGATCTCGAATCGCCTCCTCGTAGAGCGGGTACAATGCCGGGTCCGTGCCGTCTCTTGTCGCGACCGCTTCGATTAGCCGAAGGGGGCCTTGGGATACTCCCGATTGGCTCGGTTGAGATTGTCATACGTGTGACTCGCTTTTCTGATTTTTGCCCGCCGGAGTAGAGAATAGAGAATACGAATTTTTTGACCAACTGAGGGCGTTCATCTGGCCAGCCAGCTCGTTGTCGCCAGGAAAAAGCCGCCAAGCTCGCGTTCACTCAGGCCGCGCACAAGGGGTATAGCTGAACCCTCCAGCGCTGGGGGGTCGGGGGCATCCAGCACAAGTACTACCCGCCGACAGCGCCAGGAGTTATTCATCGATCTCATCATACTGGTGGCGTTCAGCCCTCGTCGCTTCACGCGCCGAGATGAGCCGTGCTCTGGCGTGGACTGATTTCGAATCGCAACTACTGAATTAGGCTGAGACGCAACCGCGGTGGCAAGCAGCTCGAGGATCTCGGCCAAGCTCAGAGTGCAGGCGCCTCGTTTTCCTGGCGCTGTGAGCAATTTCCCATGCCTTGGGTAAAATTTGCCGGAGCATCTAAAGAGGTCACGCCAGCATCGGGCAACTGCTAACTCGTGAAGTACAGGTCATCAGTCAACGGGAGTGCGAATTCGCTTTGCAGATGCCGCGGAATTCGCAGCATACCTATGAACAGCTGCCGATGGCGTTGTCCGCAGGCCCTGCGCAACTAACAAATCACGGATCCGATTGCGATGCCGGGTGCGCTCCTTCTTCAGAGACTCCAGCTCCCGGTGTAAGCGCCGCGCGTCTTCATCCTCCATATTCGGGGCTTGCACCACGCTCCACAGGCCTCGCTCACCGGCCCAGTAACGCATCAGATCGTCAGCAGCTTGACCCCGTCGAGCCGGTCGGTCTTGGCGCGCCGCTCCCGGCGGTTGATCTCGAT
>JBOHHR010000358.1:0-7080 GCA_050725475.1 Gammaproteobacteria bacterium
AGGCAGCACCACGGATGCCTGCTACCGCGAGCTCTTGGGCGCCGACATCGCGCACAGCTTCAAGAAGATCGATGCCATAGACAAATTGATCCACGCCGAGCGCGGCTCTTTTGACGAGTTGCTTACCCTGGCCAAAGCGGAATTGGAAATCGCCTTTAAGCGCTTGTTGCCGCAGCTCGACCCCGAGCAGGCGCTACTGGTGTTCGCCGATCACGGTTTTCGCCTCTCTCCCGACGGTCGCCGCTACCAGCACGGCGGGCTTTCCACCCTGGAGCGGGTAGTCCCGATTTGGTACTGGGAGCCTTTGTCCCACGGCAGAATAGCGAAGCCCGCAGGAACCCCGCCGGTTTGAGAGGCTACTTTTTCGGCTGGCTCGTTGGCGTGGTCGCCGAGCCGATGGCAAAGCTGAAGTCTGCATCCCACGGCGGGCTGGGATTACCGGTGGTAGGGGCGATAGTGGCGTAGCGGTGGCAATCCGTGCAGGTTAGGTTTTGGGCATAGGTTTCGAGGGTAGTGTTGGCGACCTTTACCGTGGGTAACATGCTTGTGAGTGGCATCCCGTTTGGGTTCACGTTCACCGGCTTGGGCGGGTCCTGGGTCGGGTTGGTCGACCAGATCACGTTGACCAATTGGTAGTTCTGCCAGACCGAATTGGGAAAGGCCAACTTGATGGCGCTCTGCACAGTCGAGTTGGCCATCTGGGCGTCGTTGTCGATTGGCACCACCCGCGACACCTGGATCGGCACCGGTCCGGGGCAACCGTCGCCCAGGTAGTAAGGTGGAGACGTGTTAGCCGTGCACGACACCGTTACCGGGGATGTCGCACCCTGGGGCAGGCAGCTTGAGTTACTGACCTGGACGGTCTGCGCTTGGCAGTTAGCGTTGTAGAAGTTGTAGCTGCCGGTTGTACTTGAAGATCCCGGCACGTTATCCACGTGCTCGAAGGTGGCCCAGAACCAGGTCGGCTGCTTCTGGGTCTTGTGGATGATGTGAAACCCGACCAGCGCCACGGTCGTCGAGCGGCAGGTGTTGCTTGCCGGATCGACGATCACCGCGGGTGAGAGCTTGTAACGATTCCAGTTGGGATTCGTCGCATCGGGAACTTCCATCCAAGCCGCCTTGAGTTCAATAGCCCCAGTCGGGCCTCCTGATGAACCCTTCGGCAAAACAATGGGCTGGCCGTTGCCGTTGTCGACCCAGGCCGCCTGGTTGTTAGCGTTATAGAACTGCTCGGACACGACGTAGTTGTACTCGTCCTGGTTGACGCGCACCTCGTACCAGACGTTGGTGCCGTTTTGCGCGCCCAGCCAGTTGGGCGCGTTGGTCGGTGCGGCCTCATCGATGCTATCGGGAAAGTCGAACTGGTTGGCGAAGCTGCTGGTAAACTTCGAAGTCGCGCGCAGGAAGCGCATGGAACCCGGGCTTTTAGCCGTCAGCTTCGCTTGTGACATGCAGTCGGGCGGGATCGCGGGCTGAGTACCCCAGGCGGGCGGTGTCGCAGCGCCCGCCTGGAACAGCAGCTCCCTGACCATATACGTTTCCCACTGCACAGGGTTGAGATCACCTGGATCGCCGAAGCCTGCACCCTGGGCGGTCGGCCAGTTAAGCGCGATGAACTCCCACCAGCCGAAACAATCGGCATCCAACTGATTACTGGTGATCGGCGCATCGCCCGGGACGGTCGAGCTGAACGGTATCTTGGGCGCGAACACCCCATTAAAATCCCCGCATGTGAAGCTCGGTGTGGCACTCGTCGCGGTCGAGGTCTTGGTACCTGTATCGCTGGCTGCCCCTGGCGGCAAACTCAGCACGACCGTCACCCAGACAGCGGTTATCACCGCTACGCCGAGCGTCGGCCGGTGCCAAGAGATTTTCCTCACGGTCGTTGTCATGGCTACTTCCCTTGAGGCGCTATTTGCGGCTGATCGAGCCGGCCGGCACGACGTTCAGCAGCGCTGGCATCGCCGGCCCTGGTGCCTGGCCGTAATTGGTCACGAACACATTGCGCAGGCCGAGAACAGCATTGCTCGATACGCTGACAGTGATAAACAGCGCCGTCGCCGGTGAGGGATAGGAGTTGCCGGGGACCGCGTAATTGATCTGGGTGATCATAGTGACTTCGGCGCTGAGGTCGTTACCGTCGAAGGTGACTGCGGAAATCTCTCCGCTGGGACCGGATTGTACCGTGGCGCAGGTCAGCACCATCGCGATGCCGACGGCTCCTTGTTCGACCAGCGGTGCGATGAGGGTACTGTTGCTGAGCAGGTTCATCGGCTGACCAACGGGATTGGTCACCGACTGTCCGTACATGGCGTCGAAGACGGCCGCTTGGAAAAGCTGAAGCGGTTGTGCCAGGGTGTTCTGCAGCGTACCGACGCAGTCTAAAGCGGCGGGCACGGATGCGCTGAAGGCCGTGGCCACGATCTGCATCAGGAAGGTCTGCGCGATCTGGCCGCCCCACTGGATCGGCTGGCCGTTGATCGCAATGTCGGAGACGGTGTAGCCGAGACCCGATGGCACCTCGTACTTGGCGTGCAGGATGAAATTGCCGGGCAGCAGGTTGCCGTTTGCATCCTTAAGCGTCTCAGAGCCGCGCACGATGGTCCAGAAACTTGCCGCCTTGGTGCCGTCCGGCGTCTGGTAGCTGCTGAAGTCCGGCAGCTGGATGTAAAGACCCGGCGGATTGGTCAGCGTGACCCTATTGCCGTTCCCGACGTACTGGTTCGTCTGCTGCCCGATGTGAGGATCGCTGTTGCGGTACGGTTGGCCGTACTGGGCGCAGCAGATCAGCTCATTTTGATTACCGTTGCCGATTGTGCGCTGGAGGGTCGCCGCCGAAGCGAGGCCGATCTCGGTTTGCAGCGTATTGGGCGTGCTGGTGAGGTGCATCGCGCCGCCGGAGGCGTTGGTGGACAACGGGCCAGAGTTCCACTTGTTGAGCGGGTTGTAGGCGGGTCTACCGGTCGAGGGATCGACCACCACGTTGCCGCTGCCGTCATAGAGGCAGAGATCCGCGAGCTGGATTTGCGGCTTGCCGAGCGTGTTCTGATATAGCTCCAGCACTTGGTTGGGATCGATCATCCACAAGCTGTTCCAGTATTCGGGGTTCTCGCAGGTGAAATCGACCCGCAAGATCTTATTGGTCTGCGGATCACGGTAGACGCTCCACTCGCAGTACTCATCCTGCCAGCCGCGCGGACCGTAGGGTCCGTAGGGCAGATTCTCGGACTGGCCGGTACAGGGGTTCGTGGTGATTGACGGAAAGCTCTGGCCGTTAGTCTGGTAGCCGGTGTCGGCCAGGGACCACTGGTTCTCTTGCGACAGTTGTGGAAAATAGCGGCCGATCCGACCCGGAAATGCCCCCCAGGTAATGCTCGCCTCGGCGGCGCCGCTCGGAATGGGGGTATCCAGCGGGTTGAAGTAGTTGGTGATGCCGGAGGCGTTGGTCGAGTTCCACGGATCGCCGGTAATGCCTTGCTGCGTAAAACCGTTCAGGTTGGCGTTCCACTGGGTGTCAAGGGCTGCCTGCTTGTTCGGATCATGCGGAAAATCGATCTGGTGGGCGGGTGTCCAGAATTGAAAAGCATTAGCCATGATCTTGCTCCTTAAAAGGTATCGCTCCGATTCGGCGAGCGACCACAGCAGCGCTTCGCTATACTCGCCAGTACAAGCGCCTGGTAGTTTGGTGAACACTTGCGCTCAAGGGTGCCGGCGGGATCGTTGCTCGTCGTATTCGGTCGCTCTAATTCCTTAAGTGGGTATTTTTGGGTACTGATCTGATTCTAATGAGCTGATTTTAGCACAGACGTGAATGAAGAGGATTTAACCGGTTGCGGGCACGACGGAGTTGCCCCGGCGGAAGAAGGCAGCTGATGCTCCGCATTCCCGGTAAATCCGTGCTCCGGATGCAACGTGATTAGGAGATCCGGCTCGAATTTCACGATGATGTCGCGTAACCACCCGATGGGATCGCCCTCCCCTTCCCAGCCGGCACGGATCGCTTCGCGCTTGGTTTTATCATGGCTAATCTTGGGCGGTTGATTGGAAAAATCCCCCAAGTCCAGGCCGGCGCCGTATCGTACGGCGGCTCTTTCCATCTCGCGGGTACGGTAGCAAGATCGGGTTCGCAATCCTGCAGAAACAGGAACAGCCCACAAGTGCCGCCCCCACCCGACGTGACGTAAAGATCGCGATGTGGCAGTCATTGCCTTTTTGAACACACGCGTACGCCAGTAACGGGCCGGCGAGGGACTCATCATCCGGGTGGGCGCCAACGACCAAGATCCGAGCGCCTCTCTCGACATAGGCGTCGAAGCGCTGGGCCCCGGCGAATGGATCCTCTACCGCGCCGACCTTAAGCGAGAAAAAGAACAGTAGGGCCGCTGCTAGGGATCTGTACATGAGATTCCCGCGCGCTATTCTTAGCTGCCACGGCGGCTTTTTTCTCTTTCGGAATGACGGGCCGGACGGCGCAGGATAACATTTTTGCGTAAGTGTTTTTCAGGATTTCTGTCAGTTGCAGTAAACTGGATCTCAAGCACTAACGCCGTGCATGAGTTCTGTATGGACCGCCAAACGCTTTTGCTAACCTTGGTCCTCGCGAACGAGTTCAAGGAGGGCGACCTCGCCTTGGGCGGGACCCTGGACGAACAAACGCGTGCAGATGCTCGCCGAGCCCTAGCGGCCATAGCCCTAGGAACGCTCGCCTGCAGCGCGATCGTTGAAGATAGCGTGAGCGCCGCTTTGTCGCGTTCGATATCGCCGCTCCCAGTGAACATAGCCCGCCTTACTTTAGGCGAAGTCAAGCGCATGCTCTTCGCTCCCGCTGGAGTCCACTGGGCCGAGGCGCATCGCGTCTATTTGAGCAGCGAGATCATCGCCGCCCTGGTCAAGCTCATGAGCAATGGCGAGCTCTCGACGCTGGCGCGACGACTGTTCAATCCCCTCCCCTGCCGCGGCCCGAACGGCGATATCGTTATCGGCTCACCGCAGCACTTCGGCTCGCGCATTCAGCCCAACAGTCCTGGCGACGACGAGGAGGAGATCTTATTTTCCATCTTGGAGGGCTTGAGCTACGGTTGCGGAGACGTGATCCTGGGCCACAACCCGGCGAGCGATGATCTCGACACCATCATCCGCCTCGAAAAACTATTGCACGATGTGGTCGAGCGCCTGCAACTTCCGACCCGCTACTGTGTTCTTTCCGACATCGTGAAGCAAAACGCCGCCCGCGCCCACACCCGGGTAGATGTCGGCTTCCAAAGCCTGGCCGGGACCTCTACGGCGCTGCTCGGTATGGTGGGGCTCGATATCGACGGGATCACGGATCTCGCGCACGGCTTCGAGGGCCTTTATTTGAGACCGGGCAGGGATCGGAGATCACCAATGGCGCCCCAGCGGGCGTAGACGTGGTGACGCTGGAGGCTCGGAGCTATGGGGTGGCGCGGTATATTCGCCAGCAGGTACAGAGGCGCGATCCGAATCGCCCGATATGGATGATCGTGAACGACGTGGCGGGGTTTATCGGACCGGAGGTCTTTCGTACCCCGGAGCAGTTGTTTCGCGCCTGCCTCGAAGACACCGTGATGGCGAAGCTGCATGGGTTAACGATGGGACTGGATGTCTGCAGCACTTTTCACATGAGGATTAAGCCGACCGCATTACATGCTTTGACTCAAACCGTCGTGGCCCAAGCGGCCCCCGCGTACCTCATGGCCGTAGCCGGCAACGCCGATCCCATGCTGGGTTATCTCACTACTTCGTTTCGCGAACACCCCGAACTGCGCCGGCGCAACAGGCGGCGGATCACCAGCTCGATGCAACAGCGGCTCTCGGCCCTGGGCGTGATGGAAGATCGCAGTCATGCTACGTCGGAACAAGGGGCCGCACTTTTATAGCGCCTATTGCAAAGCGGGCGGCGACACGAGCACACGCGAGTCCGTTGTGTCGGCAGGGCATGAAAAAGATCGCGTGCTTACAGCAAGCCGGCTACGATCTCGGTTATGGGCATGGACTTCACCAGCAAGCGCCGCCCGAAGCGGCTAAGCGTGCGGACAAGCAGTTGTTGTGGGGACACATCGTGTATCACGCCTTTCGCGAGTCTTGAGCGGATCTATTCCCATGCCCAGCAGGCATCGTGTGCCACGCTCGCACCCGCGCGAAAGACCGTGATGATTTCATCGCTCACCCCAGTGCCGGCGAGCGGGATCGGCGATGAGGAAATTCCGCGCGTCATCAGCCTCCACCCCTCTCGTCGGCCGCGCGTACAGATCGTGCTTTCGGACGGCCTCAATGCCAATGCGCTTAACGTAAACCGGCGCGCGGTCTTGCCTGCGCTCCGTTACACGCTTAATGGGATGGGTTATGCGATAGGCGATAGGGAGATCATCGTCATCAATGGCCGAGTGCGCGCCGGTTACCATATCGGAGCACTGCTCGATGTCGAGGTGATCGTCCACTTGATTGGAGAGAGGCCCGGCACCGGGCTGGACGCCCTGTCGGCCTATCTGACCTATGGACGAGATCCGGCGGGGGACTCGCGCTGGGCTCCCGATCTAGACCACGCCTACACCACCGCCGTTTGCGGCATTCACCATCAGGGCAAGCGGCCAGCCATTGCCGCCGCAGAAATAGCCCGCAATGTCGGGCGCATGCTCGAGGAGCACCGGTCGGGTGTAGCATTGGGCGCCCACACCCGCGTAAACAGCCCGCCGTAATGGAGTGTCCGTGTGCATCCCGTAAGATCGCATTGTGCAGGCATGTGACATGTTAAGACGCTACGCTGGGCGGTGTTACCCATAATGTATTGCTCGCGCGCAACGACAAGCCCTGGAGCAGCCACCTGGAATGCCCCATCCCGACCGTGGTGGAAGAGGTCATCGAGCTGGGCGCAGAGGCTGTCGTGTGGCTGTGCCCGCAGGGCGTGCCGCACACCACCTTAAAATAACGTATAAATAAAAGGCGCCACGGCAGATCCTTGAGCAAGAACGATTAGCGCACCCAATAGCACCATAATGACGATTATGGGCGCGAGCCAAAACTTCTTGCGCTCCCGCATAAAAGCCCACAAGTCTTTTAATA
>JBOHHR010000359.1:0-7383 GCA_050725475.1 Gammaproteobacteria bacterium
GTGATCGGCTCGCTTGTTCTGACCGTAGTCTCGATTGCCGCGGCTGAGGTTGCCCGGCCGGTGCGATATCTCAGTGTTCCACTTGGAGCCCTATTGATGGCGGCACCCTTCCTGTTTGGTGCGAGCATGGTTACCACCGTCGTCAGTATGGTCTTGGGCGCTGCGCTGGTAGTGCTCAGCATCCGCCGCGGCCCGATCCGAGCGCGCTACGGCAACTGGAATCGCTTGATAATTTAGCCGAGGAGTTTCACCATGCGTCTGCAAGACAAAATCGCCATCATCACGGGGGCCGCCAGCGGCATCGGCAAGCACATGGCTCAGACCTTCTGTCGCGAAGGCGCCAAGGTCTGTATCGCCGATCTTAAAGTTGAAGACGCGCAAAAGGTCGTCGATGAGATTGAAAAAGAGGGCGGCAGCGCGATGGCTGTAGCTATGGATGTGACTGATGAAAGCCAGGTCAATGCGGGTGTCGAACAGACCGTCGAGCGCTTCGGCGCCATTGACGTGCTGGTGAGTAACGCCGGCATCCAACACATCGATCCCGTCGACGAGTTGTCTCTCGAAGATTGGCGCAGGGTCCTGGCCATTCACTTAGACGGCGCGTTTCTAACCACGAAAGCCTGTCTGCCGCATATGTATAAGGCTGGCCGTGGCTGCGTGATCTACATGGGATCGGTGCACTCCAAGGAGGCCTCGGCCCTTAAAGCACCTTATGTCACGGCTAAGCACGGCCTGCTCGGTTTGTGCAAGACAGTGGCGATCGAAGGCGCCAGACATGGCGTGCGCGCCAACATTATCTGCCCCGGCTTCGTGCGCACGCCGCTGGTGGAAAAGCAGATTCCAGAGCAGGCGCGCGATCTTGGCATCAGCGAGGAAAAAGTGATCAGTGACGTGATGCTGAAAGAGACGGTGGATACGGAATTCACCACCGTCGCCGATGTGGCGGAAGTGGCCGTGTTCTTCGCTTCATTTCCAACCAATGCAATGACCGGACAATCCATTGTTGTCAGTCACGGCTGGCATATGCAGTAGGCGCGAATGTGGGTGCGCCATGCGCATGCGGTCAGCGTGACGCGCTCGACCTCAACTATCTGCGAAACACTGATGTGCAGCGACGCGTCCGAGTTGCGCCGTCAAGATGTTAGGACTACTTCAGCGGCAAGAATCGCATCGATCCGCTTGCGCAGTTCGGGTAAGAGTTGCCGTTCAAACCCGGAATTGCGTTGCAACCAGGGCGTGTTGCGCGGGGAAGGATGAGGCAACGGAATGTAGGCCGGAGAGTACTCGGCCCATGCTTTTGTCGTTTCAGCCAATGACGGCTTGCGGCGACTGCCCAGAAAGTGGCGCTGCGCGTGCTGCCCGATGAGCAACGTCAATTCGATCAGCGGCAGCTTGGCAAGTAACTGGTCGAGCCACAGCTCCGCGCATTCCCGACGCGGCGGCAAATCACCGCCGTTGCCTCGGCCCGGATAGCAATAGCCCATCGGAATGATCGCGATGCGCGATTCATCGTAAAAGACGTCCTTGTTCACTCCCATCCAACCGCGCAGACGCTCCCCGCTCGGATCGTCCCAGGGAATGCCGGTTTTGTGCACGCGCACGCCGGGCGCCTGGCCTACGATAAGGATCCGGGCCGTTACAGCGGCGCGCAGCACCGGGCGCGGACCAAGCGGCAGATGCGCTTCGCACGCACGGCAATCGCGCACGGCCGCCAACAACGTTTCGAGCGTAGGATATTTTGGCTCGGGCATCGTACAACCATCCGTCGACATAGACACGAAATTTTCCCGGTTACCGATATTTTCTCCGATCACCCGCCGTCGTGGGAACGTACCGGCTTCGAAACTGCCATCCTGCGCGCGCCGATGCCGCGTGCGCAGCAAGACAGCTGGAACCCGGCAGGGCGGATCTCACCGCGCCAGCCAGCGCCGTGGTCGGAACGATCGGTTGATGTGATGCCACCAGGCGAGTGGTGCACGAGCGCTTTCGTGCCCTTACCGGCTCCGTTTCGCACGGCTGGCGAGATAACTCTGCGTGATGTCTTTCGCCGTGGCGAGTGCGCCCAACACCCCATGCGGCCTGTCGCTGACGATACCGAAAGCGAGCTCGACATAGAGCTTGCCACCGTGCTTGTGCGTGGCACGCGTAACCATCGCCTGCCCACCCGACTTGGTCTGTCCCATCGTGATCGCCTGATGATATCCCCGCCAATGCGCGGCGCGGAGATCTTCCGGTATGATGAAATCGAGGCTCCTGCCTATCGCCTCGCTTGCTGCATAGCCGAAGACCGCTTCCGCCCGCGCATTCCAGATGCGAATAATGCCCTCGCGATCAGCGAAGATCATGGCGTCGAGCGCTTGCTCAACGACAGCCTGATATAACTCCAAGTCAGACGTCTGCACCATAGACAATGGATTGACTCATGCGGCCGCGGATCGACACACGCGCGGGATGAAGCTGAGGAATTCCTGGCTCGACGAGCTGTTCGTGAATCGTAATTCGGAACCCATGCGAAGCTCGCGGCACTCGCCAGCGCCTCGAAGATTCAACGTCAGCCGAGAAAGGCAACGCGCAGAGTGGCGACAATACCGGCGGAGGCGAGTGCGAAGCAGCCGAGGAGCGTCACAGCCAGCAGCGGAATCTTCAGCCACTCGCGATGGACATAGTCCTCGATCACTACCTGGAGACCGAGCCCCGTGTGATAGAAGAGCGCAATCAGCAGCCGGCGCGAGCGGTGCGGTGTGTTGTCTCACGGGAAGCCCCAGGAAGTGCCCTTTCCGCCTCAATTCACATTGTTCGCTGAAGGAGCAGCTTCTTGATCGACGCGATCGCCCGTCCCGGATTGAGCCCCTTCGGGCAGGTGCGCGTGCAGTTGAGTATGGTGTGGCACCGGTAGAGCCTGAACGGATCCTCCAGCTGGTCGAGTCGCTCGCCGATGCGTCATCGCGACTGTCGCTGATCCATCGATACGCCTGGAGGAGTACAGCGGGGCCCAGGAACCGAACTGCGTTCCATCAGTGGCTCGGACATCCCGCCGTACAGCAGAAGCAGAGGATGCACTCGTAGTATCCGTCGAGGCGGCGGCGGTCTTCGACCGACTGGAGCCGCCCTTTTTCGGGAGCCGGACTCTTCGACTTGAGCCAAGGCTCAATGACCTGATACTGCGCAAAAAGATGGCTCAAAATCCACGACGAGATCCTTGACCACGCGCAGGTGATTCAAGGGATAGATCATGGCGGGCTGCGCCGTCTCGGCGATGAATGTCGTGCAGGCGAGCCAGTTCGTTCCGTCGATGTTCATGGCGCAGGAGCCGCAGACGCCCTCGCGGCAGGAGCGGCGGAACGTGAGCGTCGGATCGATCTCGTTCTTGATCTTGATCAGCACGTCGAGGACCATCGGGCCACACGCATCGAGATCGTCCTTGTATCGTGCTCCGGCGGCGACGGCGAATAAGGGAAATAAATGCCCTTTTTCGTTGACGAGAAATGTACCGCTGGGCTGCGCTCAATGGCTTCTAGGCCGCATAAATAGGGTGATCACATCCGTTCCGCTAACAGGCTTCAGTTCGCCCAGCGGCACTGCCGGCGTCGAGCCCGGCGAGAGAGACTCGGCGCAACGCCACACGCGTGTTCACCTCGGGTCCGCCGTAGCGATCGATCGCCGCCGCGCACGGCTCCCGGGACGGCGGTCGGTTGTCGCATCGCCGGCACCATTTGCGTGTTTAAGCATGAACTCATCCCTTCATTCCTCCATCTTGACGGCTCTCCGTTTCATCCTTGTTGCGGTGGGGTCTAAACCCGGAACCGATCGCACCACCCACGGAGTACCAGAAATACAAAGCAATGGCAGAGACCAGGGCAATGCTCAGATAATCCCACACGTTTAGCATCTCAGTAACCTCCGGTTAAGACTTCGTTTACAAGGGTTCACGGCGCCCATTGCGGTACCCTACATATGTAATAGCGAAAGAGCAACCGCCGTCCGTTGCAGAGCGGCAGGCCGATGTGTGCGGGATCGCGAGCTGGCGGCAGTGGATCTGGGGTATTCCGTATCGCGGGCACGGTCAAGCGGCCAGCCGCGGATCCCTTCGCGGGGCCGGAAATGGAAGTTCTCGTAATAGCCTGGGGTTTCCACGAGCACCTGGGATCCAATCCATTCCAGATTATCGGGCTCAGGGACGGCTCGTTCCTTGTCGATGCCGCGACGTCGATCTATGACGCCCAGGAGCGGTCCGGCCTCGGGCCGCTGCCGGATGGCGACTTCAATACTTGCCGGTTTCGCTCTGCTCCTCTTCGGCCGGATACCGGCGGTTGGCATCGACTGGCGCGACTGGAGCTTCGAGGTATCCGACATGGACGAATGGCGCATAACACAAAGTGCTCGCACGCCGCGTTAGTGCGGATGGGGCGTCAGATGCACCATCAGATACGTAGGTGGCGCAGGGGCTTGGAGCGCTCCAGACGCGGGCGGCGCCTCCAGATCCGCGCAGCTCGTTATACAAAGAAGGATTGACCGTCCGCCTACTGCATCCTCGGCACTAGCGGGTACCCCGATCAGGTCGGGATAAGAGAGGCGGTCACTCACCACCATCACATCGATAATCGCAGGGGTGTCCGCCGCGTTCTTGCTCGAGCAGAATGAGTGGCACACACAAGCTGCTTGAAACTTGTAACCAATCCAATTATAAACTTAGCTGGTCGAACGGACCGTTCCTTTGATTTGGATCAAGGAAGCTCCGCATAGAACATCATCATCGCTAAGGACCAACGCCAAAGTGATGCAGTTAAAAACCATTTGAGACGGAGGATCGCGTTATGGCCGAAAAAGAGACTAAGAAAGAAGAGAAGGCGATAGCACCGCGAAGCACGGGGCTTACGCCATTCGAGGAGATGGACCGCTGGTTCGAAGAGATGAGCCGGGATATGTTCGGCCGGCGCTGGCTGAGCCCCTTCGAGCGGCTGTTCTCATCCTTCCCTGAGTTTCGGTCGACCTTCGAGGGTCGGATGCCCTTCGAGGGCCGGGTGCCCCGCGCCGATCTGATCGATCGGGAGGCCGAACTTGTGATCCGGGCGGCGTTGCCTGGGATCACCAAGGAGGACCTGGAGGTATCGCTGACCGATGATGCTGTGACCGTCCGCGCGAAAACACGGCACGAGAAAAAAGAAGAGACCGGCGAATACCACCGCCGTGAGCTGAGCCAGGGGGAGTTCCAGCGCAGCTTCCGCCTGCCGGCCGCGGTCAAGGGTGCTGCGGCGAAGGCGACCTTCAAAGACGGGATCCTGGAGCTTGTGTTGCCCAAAGTGGAGCCGGCCAAACGCAAGACCATCAAGGTGGAGTAAGAAGGAGTCAAGCCATGACAGCTCTAGAGCACTCGGGCGATAACCTGCGCTCGGCCTGGCATTCCAGGCCGAAGGCTGGCGCCAGCTCTCACGGCGTGCCGGAAGGGCGCTCACCCGGTTCACGCCGAGCCGCGAGCCGGAGCATGGGTGGTCCGTGGCCGGGAGCGGGAGCGCATAGAGGAATCGCGAGAGTTCGTTGCCGACTGGAACGCGGAAACCGCCTCGCTACCAGCTGAGTAACAACTCGAACTCGCCACCGGCGTGCCGAAGCGTGGTTGTCGGCGCCCGACCCCCGGAACCCCTCCAGGGTGAGGGCACCGCCACGGCCGAACATCTTGGTCTCGTGCATCATCTTCTCAACGGCGCCGCCGGACCGCCATCCCTGGTCGATGGGATAGTAGTAGTGCGGGGAAATGAACACGTCGTAGCCATTCTTCTTCGCCGCCTTGAACGGCTGCTCGATGTGCTCGACCGTGTTGTTCTCGCGGATGCTCTCCCCGACCAGCCCCCAGGCGACTCCCGTCGTACTCAGAACGTCGTTCTGTGGGTCAGTGACAACGACTGCGGTGTCATTCTTGTTGATATCCATCTTGTTGATATCCATGGTTTCCTCCTTTGTCAGGGTGCGATCTGCGACCCGATCAGTGGTGACCATGATGTACCAGGGCATGGCCCCGGCCACGGGCAATCAGCCAACGATTCGCCGGAAAGGCGGCGACTCCCGCCAAGGCAAGTGAAAAGATGAGACTGCCCGAGGCTGTCGCGCGCGGCTGTCGAACAAAGGGATCGCTGCCGAGCTTAACCTCAGTTTGAGGACGGTAAGGGTCACATCAGCCGCATTCTCCTGCACGTGCGGCAGCGCAAGCACACTGACTGAAACTCATCCACTTCACCCGGTCATGAACCGCCCCTATAACAATGTGCCGCGTAGGATCACGGTGGCTACGCTGAAATAGATTACGATCCCGGTGACATCCACCAGCGTCGCCACGAACGGGGCAGAAGATGTGGCAGGATCAAAACCGAAGCGCCGCAGCACGAAGGGCAGCATCGAGCCGGCGAGCGTCCCCCAGAGCACGATGCCGACGAGCGCCAGCCCGACCGTCAGCGCAACCAACAGCCAGTGCTCGCCGTAGATGTTGGAGAAGGCTGACCAGAGGGTGATACGCAAGAATCCGATGCCCCCGAGTATAGACCCTAACAGAAGCCCGGAAATTACCTCGCGCCTCATCACGCGCCACCAGTCGCGCATTCCGACCTCGCCGAGCACCAGCGCCCGAATCACCAGTGTCGCCGCCTGCGAGCCTGAGTTGCCGCCCGATGAGATGATCAGCGGGATGAAGAGCGCCAGCACCACGGCCCGCTCGATCTCCTGTTCGAAGAAACCCATCGCGGTGGCCGTCAGCATCTCGCCCAGGAAGAGAATGACGAGCCAGCCCGCGCGCTTCCTGACCATGCGAGTGATAGCGATCTTCGTGTACGGTTCGTCGAGGGCCTCCATGCCTCCGATCTTCTGGATGTCCTCGGTCGCCTCGGCCTCCGCCACATCGAGCACGTCATCAACCGTGACAATTCCGATCAAGACGCCTGACGAGTCGGTGACGGGGAGGGCCGTGAGATCCTCCTGCCGAAAGACGGAGATGGCGATCTCCTGATCGTCCGTCGCTTTCAGAGCGACAAACCGGTGATCCATCAGCTCGGAGACACGAGTGGTGGGAGAAGCCAGCAAGAAGTTTCGGATGCCAACATCATCAATCAAAACTCCCGATTCATTTACGACATAGATGGTCGAGAGTGTTTCGCTATCCTGGCCGTACCGGCGGATGTGATCAAGCACGCGTTCGACAGTCCAGGCCTCCCGCGCCATGACATAGTCCGGCGTCATCAAGCGACCGATGCTGGCCTCCGGATAACCGAGCAGCGAAACGGCGACGGCCCGCTCTTCAGCCGTGAGGAGCGCGAGCATCTGTTTAGTCACGGAGGCCGGCAACTCCTCAAGCAAGTGTGTGCGGTCGTCCGGCGCCATGTCGTTGAGCAGCGTGGC